>CAYSEX010000031.1:0-14619 GCA_964430305.1 uncultured Chryseobacterium sp. | reverse complement strand
GTTAATCCGATTGGACCTTGAGGTCCGGCTGGACCAGTTGCTCCTGTAGCTCCTGTTAATCCGATTGGACCTTGAGGTCCGGCTGGACCAGTTGCTCCAGTATCTCCCGTTAATCCGATTGGGCCTTGGGGACCTTGAATTCCAGGAGCACCGTCTTGTCCATTTGCACCCGCTGCTCCTTGTGGCCCTGTTAAATCAATTGTGGTAAATGATGTCCCATCCGAATAATTCAAGGTAAAGGTTCCATCACCGTTGTCAACAGTGGAAACAATACCTGTTCCGTCTATACCAGCACTTCCTTGTTGACCTGCTAGGCCTTGCGGACCTTGAATTCCAGGAGCACCATCTTGTCCATTTGCACCCGCTGCTCCTTGTGGCCCTGTTAAATCAATTGTGGTAAATGATGTCCCATCCGAATAATTCAAGGTAAAGGTTCCATCACCGTTGTCAACAGTGGAAACAATACCTGTTCCGTCTACTCCAGCACTTCCTTGTGGACCTGGATTACCCTGCGGACCTTGAACTCCAGGAGCACCGTCCAATCCGTTTGCACCAGCAGGACCTTGTGCACCAGGAACCCCCTGTGGGCCGGCAGGACCTTGGGCACCCGTAGGACCTGCAACACCAGCAGGACCCTGTGGACCAGCTGGCCCCTGTGGACCGGCAGTTGAATTGCATAAGTTCGTCCAAACACCAGCTGCGAAAAAATAGAAACAACTGGCATCAGTATCAAAAACCAAAAGTCCATTGGCTGGTGCAACAATAGCATTTCTTTGAGCACTCGTAAGTCGAGGAACTAAGACCCCTTGCGTATTTGATTGCATGTCCAAAATAGCACTTGCGTCAGGCGTATTGGTACCCATACCAAAATTGTTCTGTGCATTGGCTGAAACCGCCAAAGCAACGATTGCAAGTAAAACGAATGTGTGTTTTTTCATCTTATTGTTGTTTTCGAACTAACTGAATTGTTCCTTCCAATTGTTCTTGATAATTTCCTTGTTTAATCGATAAAATAGAAAAGTAGGTTCCCTCGGTGCAAGGAGCCCCTTCAAATTCGCCATTCCATTGAATCGAGGGGGCATTCGATTCAAACAATACATTTCCCCAACGATTAAATACCAACAGATGGTACTCCTCAACATTGGGAACTATAACTTCAAAAAAATCGTTTATACCATCCAAGTCTGGAGAAAAAATATTCGGAACCAATAATGTTCCACCGGCGTGAATAAATGCTGTTGCCGTATCTGTACACCCGAAATTATTCGTTACAGTTAATACCACTCCGAAATCACCTTCGCTAAACACATGAAATGGATTTACATCGTTAGAACTTGTTCCATCATTAAAATCCCAATCCCATTGTGATGCTCCAATAGAATTATCTGTGAACTGAACTTGATTAAAAAATAAATCCTGAGATGCATACGTGAAGTTTGCAACTGGTCCAGGATTAGTCAAAATAAAGGCCTCTTCATTCAGAATGTATGCATTACTATTCACGCCAACCCAATCGAAACCATTGCTATTTGAACTAGAATTAGATCCAGTTGGTTCCCATTGAGTAACGTATTCTGCTATCCCTGTCCAATTGCCATCTGTACCTGAAAGAAAAGCCACATTAAAATTGGCAGATGTACCGGCTTCACTCTTAAAATGATGATAAAATATGGTATTTGCCTGACAAATTTCATGACTATGATCCGCTAACGGGAAACCATCTATGGTAGCATCATGTTGATCTAATCTCATTATGAAAAAATCATTTCCTGAAGGTGTGTACTGTATTGGCCTGTACAATTCAGTTGGGTTAACAGAACCAAGTGGAGAATAATGCGTATTTCCAATTTGACTATTCCATCTCAAATACCCACCATTATCATTTGCAATGAATCCGAATCCAGAACCTAAATCTGAATTTGTTATAGCCAAAGCGCTGTTATTCATGATTTCAATGTCCTGACCATGACCATTTAAAATTCGATCGTTGAGCGAGAGAACTCCTGTATCGTCTATTCGTATGTCAACATTGACCATTTCTTTTTGCCTACTCAAACCAGATCCGGTAAGATTTAAATTATGAAAGTCTATGACCGGAAGTGTATTCGAACTAATCATTTGATTGGAATTTCCAAACATTTCAACTGTGCTCTGCGTATTAATGAAATTTCCATCACACAACAAATCTTGCTCAATGCCAAGATTACCGTAATGAATCACATCCGCACCCGCAGATATTCTCAAGTTACCCGGCTCTGTTAAATTGGAGTTTTTCGTAATTGTAAAATCCCCGTTAAGATTTACATTGGAACCACTGTTCACCCATACGCCACCATTTGAAATTGCCGTAGAAGTTGGTCCAGCAAAAAACAAGGCTCCATTGATTACAAAATTTTGTCCATGCACAATAGCGGCTGAACAAAACATTACTAGAGCAAGTAAGTGCTTATTAGTCATAGGAATAGGTAGCGGTTAAATCGTATTAAAGATATTCAATAATTTTAAATCTCGTATATTCAACCAAAAAAAAAAATGAAATTATCATCATTTCAACTCCTTGCTTGCTTAGTTTTCTATTTCATATTGAGCAGCATTAAAGGACAAAATGAGTATTGCTCAGCTTCGTATTATCATTCCAAGTTTGAAGGAAGAGGAACTTCAAACGGCGAGGTCTTTCGGAACAATAAATTCACGGCCGCACATAAAAATCTACCATTCGGAACTTGGGTTAAATTGACCAATACCAAAAATGACAGTATTTGCTTTGTTCGAATCAATGACCGATTGCCTCAAAGTTCAAAGCGTTGCATTGATTTAACGCAAGAGGCTGCGAGGCAACTGAACATGATTCAAGCCGGAGTAGCAAAAGTTCAGTTTGAAGTGGTGGAAGAGATCGTAGTTCCTGCAAAATTCAAATCGGCCATAGAAACAAGAAAAAAAAGGTGATTATATTCGCGACATGCCCTTTTCAAAACGCTTATTCCTCATAGTCCTCGTGGCTCTGTTTAGCCTTCAGGGTGGCATTGCGTATTGGCTTTTACGACACCAAATTTGGACAGTCAAAAAAGAAATGAAGTCACTTGTCATGGCTCATGTTTCTCCAGAACTCATCACTGAAATGCACCTATCTGCCAATGACTTCAACTCATTGGAATGGCCTGAGCCATGGGAGTTCATTTTTAATGGAAATATGTATGATGTTGTGAGTACTGAAAAAAATAGCGATGGAAGTTATACGGTTAAGGCTGTTCATGATAAGAAAGAAAACCACCTGAAGACTCTGGTTAAAGAATTAGTCAATCATTCGAGTAAAAGCAATTCACAATCCAATCAATTCAACTTCATAACCAAAACCATAGCTTGGTTTATTTGTAACCACATTGAGCATTTTTCTAGTCCAATTCAATTTCCGCATTACACTCATTTTCTAACTATTCATTTTCATCTTCCCGATTCGGCAGAGTTGAGAGTGCGCGAACAACCGCCAAGTGTATACGAATTCATAAAATTTCAAATTCACTCTGAATTTGAACGAATCACGTATTAACTCTCAATTTTAATAAATGAAACGTATTTTTATTACAACGCTTTTGGCGTTGTTCAGTGTCATTTCATGGACACAAACCATAACGGTTAAAGATTTAACCACACTCGAAGTTATCTCTGGTGCTTCGATTTACATATCAAAAAACAACATAGAACTTCCTACGCAAATTGGAACAACCAACAACGAAGGAATTTTTCAAGGAAGTATTCCTATAGGAACTGTTCTTATATCTGCCAACGGATATGAAGTTCTTTCAGTTTCAACTGAAGAATTGAAAAACGACTTCGTAGCTTATCTCGTTGGCTCCAACATCACCTTATCTGAAATGGTTATTTCTGCTACGCGAAATTCAAATCCAACAAAATATCTGGCGCAGCCCGTAAGTGCTATTCAACGTAAAGACATTCAATTCATAAATCCAGCGAATGCGGCAGACTTACTTTCGCAAACAAGCACGGCTCTCGTTCAAAAAAGTCAATTGGGTGGAGGGTCACCCATTCTTCGGGGATTCGAATCGAACAAGGTTCTCTATGTTGTAGACGGAGTGCGCATGAACAACGCAATCTACCGCGGTGGTCACCTTCAAGATATATTAAGTTTAGATCCTATGGCCATGGAAAGCGTGGAAATTGCATATGGACCAAGTGCCGTTGCTTACGGATCAGATGCATTAGGTGGTGTCATGAGTTTTAATACTCGGGCGCCTCGATTTACCTCCGGCGATCAACTTTTTCGCGCAGGAGTAATGCTTCGTTATAGCAGTGCAAATCAGAGCGCGGCCCATATTAACGTGGAATCGAGTAGCGAACGTTTTGCCTCTTTCACTTCATTTACCTTCAATAATTTCGGGGACCTGCGACAAGGAAATATTCGCAATCCAGGCTACATGAACTTCGGACAACGTCCTTGGTACGTTGAACGTGTGAACGGAAGAGACAGTGTAATGACAAACCCTAACCCAAATATTCAAGTAGGATCAGGTTACAAGCAATATGATTTTCTCGAGAAAATTTCATTCAAACAAAATAGAAACTTCACTCACACTTTGAACATTCAGTATTCAACTACGAATGATGTTCCAAGATATGATCGATTAACTCAAGTTTCGAACGGAATTCCAAGATTTGCTGAGTGGTATTACGGCCCACAAACCAGAGCCATGGTGGCTTATCACGCCAATCTTTCAAACGGAACAAAACTGTATAACACGGGAAGAATTACCCTCGCTTGGCAGAACATTGATCAAACACGTCACGACAGAAGGTTGAATAATGTTAATCGAAACAACCGATTGGAGAATGTGAAAGTCTATTCTGTAAATGCCGACTTCTCGAAATCTCTAGGGGAAAAAACTACTACCAATTATGGGGTGGAATATTACTTTAACGATGTAACCAGTACTGCCTATTCTGAAGACATCAACACCGGTGCTCAAAGTGCGTTAGACACCCGCTATGCAAGCGGAGGAGCCTCCATGACAGGAGCCGCCGCATACGTTACTGCACTTCACAAATTGAACAATGAAATTGCCATCAATGCCGGGCTGCGTTATTCCAGAGTTTCTTTGAATGCATCATTTATCGACACCACTTTTTTCAAGTTCCCATTTTCCGATGTGAATCAATCGAACGGAAATCTGAACGGAAGTGTTGGGCTTGTATTAACTCCGAACAAAAATTGGAGAATAACAGCATTGGCTAGCACCGGATTCCGTGCAGCTAACGTTGATGATTTAGCGAAAGTTTTCGAGAGTAATTCAGGAACCTTAATTGTTCCGAATAATGAATTGGAACCTGAAAAAGTAAGTAATGTAGAAGCAACCATTGAACGCAAATTCAACGGAAAAACTACACTTGCCTTGAACGGTTATTATATGAATTACACCAACGCTTTAACTACGGGAAAAACCCAATACAACGGACAAGATTCAATCATGTATGACGGTGCTATGAGTGCCGTTTACACCACCATCAATGCTGACGAAGCCTATATTTACGGAGGAAATCTTAGTTTAAATTCACAGGTGAATGATCACTTCAGCATGCAATCATCTGTAGTCTATACTTATGGAAGAATTAAGACAGATAATGGAGACACACCCTTGGATCACATTCCTCCTGTATACGGAAGAACGGGGTTCACCTACCAACAACAAAAATTCCGCGGTGAGTTTTATGTTCTATACAACGGTTGGAAGCGATTGGAAGATTACAGATTAAATGCAGAAGACAATGAAGCGTATGCCACTGCGAATGGAATGCCTGCATGGTATACTTTGAATGCACGAGCTAGTTATCAATTTCACGAAAATATACAACTCATACTTGGCATTGAAAATGTTTTAGATGCAAACTACCGAGTATTCGCCTCGAACATTTCAGCTCCTGGGAGAAATGTAACATTAACACTTCGAGGAAACTTCTAAATCAACAACGAATTGAATTTTAGAATTCAATTCAATTTGTAATGGTGAATCCCCAATAAATTCACCATCCATATCAATCGGCATTGGAACTTCGGTTTCAATGCCGATTTTTTTTCCGCTGAAATAATGAATTTTATGGTAATCTATTTTTTCACAGCGACGAACTTTTGAAATGAAACGGAAATAATCCAAGAGTCCAATATCACCAATAACAACCACTTCCAACTTCCCATCAAACGGATTGCTATCAGGAGAAATACCAAGACCACTTCCAAAATATTTCGTGTTGGCAACTACAAAATTCATGACCCGATCTTCATATTGTTTTCCATCAATAGAAAAAGTAATTCGTTTCTTTCTATACAGAATTAACTGTTTTAAAATGAGCAATTGGTACGTAATGAATGATCCCAATCTACGCTTCGATTTCTGCATATCACGCGCCACACCACCCCCCAATCCAACATCGGTTACATTGATGAAATAATTTTTCTTTTCATCATTTCTTTTTATTTCTGCAACATCAATAGCTTGAAATTTAGAATTTTCAATAGCCCATTTCAATGCGTCCAGTGTTTTTGGAACATGAAGTGTTTTCACGAAATCATTGGCTGTTCCACAGGGCCAAACCGCCAATGGTGTATCTGGTTTTTTAGATTGAAGAATTCCATTTACAGCTTGATTCAAACTACCATCTCCTCCGCATACAACAACGGCATTCACTCCAAATTCAGACATCACTTTTGCCAATTGTTCAGCCTCGCCATGTTTCGTTGTCTTTCCTGAAATCACATTAAACTTCCCAAATGCATCATGAAATTGAGAAAGCAATTCCTCGGCACCCTTTTTTCCACCATGAAGAATCAAACCAATTTTCATCTTTGACACAACTTAGTTCTTTATCAACTTCACTCGTTTCCTATCGTCCCCACTTTGTAATTCAACAAAATAAGCACCCTGTGCCAATTGTGGCACAGCAAGTTTCGTTAATCTATTTTGCAATTGTGAACTGTAAACCACTTTCCCATCAACGGCATAGATCACGACCTTGGTCGACTCATACACCTCATGTCCAAGGTCTATGCTTAATTCATTGGAAATTGGATTAGGATACACAGACACTTGAGATAGTGAATTTTCTAAAACATTAATTTCGGGTATGTCTCCAAAAGTGAAAACACCATTCACAAGGTTACTGATGAGAATGGTTGTTTCATAATACCCATTTACTAATGTCATACCATAGTAGTAATCTTCATCTACAGGTAAAAAAGACTCGTTTGGTGAAATGATTAAATGCGGGTCAACAATTCCATTCAATGCCGAAGCCGCAATTCGAAAGGTGATATCAAAATTACTTCCCGTTGCACTGAATCCCCATGTTCTATTCAAACGATTGGACGTGAAAGGAAATACATTATCCAACACATCCATTGACTGCGTATTGTTTCCAATCATAAAATAATTTCCATCAGAAAAATTCGCACCCGCTTCTATTTGTACTTCATTTGAACCTTGGGCCTTTAGGTGTTTATCACCTTCACTTTCACGACCCACACCTATGACCTCCTCTGCTAAATTCAACATGTGATAACGGCTTTCGGGACCCAAGTCTATGCCATACTTCACACCTAAATACGTGTTTACAATGCGGTGATGTGACTGAAACAATCTTCTTCTATACACAATGTGCTCGCCTATTCTCCCGTCACCAAAACGATCATCATAATCCCAACCCATGCGAATATTTATTGGTGTTACTTCATCACGAAGGCCAATATTTATTCCTGGAAATGGCCACAAGTGGTCATCATAAACGGTTTGAAAAACTTGATGCAAATCATCCTGACCATAGATAAACCCATAAATATGAGGCGCCGAAGCGTCAGCTATGTAATAAATTGGGCTCGATGAATACGTTTCATTTAAGTCCAAAACTTCACTGTGATAATAGTAATCATTTTTCCACGGATGCAATAGATAACCATTCGGAACACGCGCACTTGCGAACCATCCGTGATCATTAAAACCAATTGAATCGGTTTCAACTACCACATAAGCTGAGGTACTTCTTCCGGCTAGAACTTCATCTAATTGCAAGAAATCATTATCACCATCAAATTGAAGAGCGGGTCTGGTTCCAACTCCATTTGAAGCAACCCATGTTGGTCGTTGAGACGCGTTCCCCTGTGACGCTTGCGTTGAACTTCCCATTTCATCTTTCCATTGATAAACCGTTTCTCCATCTTGAGCAAGAAGGGCAGCATTGGTGTATGCATTCTTGTCTGCTCGCAACCAAAAAGCTAAGTCAACTTCATTCCCCACTCCACCTGGTCCATAAATTCCAAAATCACCGGGTGCAGGTATGAAGAATAATTTTAACGTATCGCTTGCCGCATTTCCTGTAAAAAAAGCATCTACCACTTGATTACTCGGCAGAACAATTTGTACTTCTCCAAAGGTTGCGGGTGTTACGCTTATAGTGTAATGATTGGGGCCACCGGATAAGGCATTTACGGTTCCATTATTCACTGTGAAATCTGAAATTTCCAAACCAGTTACATCTATGTTTTCAAGATTTCGATAGAAAAAAATTGAAACATCTGTGGATCCAATGATTTCATTTGAACTGTTCTGAGTATCCCAAACAGCTGCTGTAGGCATTGTTTCCGTATTAACGGAATACAGATCACTTTCCCACAATCCTCTTCCATAGGTTGAAGCCCGAATGCGTTTTGGTGTAGTGTAGGCAATTTCCAATTCTGTCACTCTCGCTGCATAAGGGAATCCTTGAGCAAAAGAAATCCATTCGGTCATGGTTGCATCCCAATAATAAATACCGAGATCAGTACCAATGTATAAATTCTCTAAAACGGATGACGTGTCAGTTACAATGGTATTGATTGAAACATCGGGTAAATTGGGTGTCATGTTGGTCCATGAAAGACCCGCATTGAAGGACTTGTAAACATTTTTATTGTATGCGATGTAGACTATACTATCGTTTGTTTTGTGAGTTTCTATAGCGTTAACTGGAACCAACGTAGAGGGCAAGTATGTAGATATATTAGACCACACAACAGCATCGGCCATGGCATTGTCTGTTCTTCCCAATTTCCTACTTCCCTTAGAGGCATACAATACATTTGGATTCGCATAACTAAATTTCATTTGGTTTATATCCGTAGTGTTTGCGCTCAGGAAATTGGTTGAAATCTTTTGCCATGCAACCGAATCTTTATTCGGGTGCTTGATGTTCTTACTTCGCCAAACATTTTTATATCCTGCATACATCCATGAACTGGAGTCATTGTGCAAAACAAATGGCGTACTCCAAGCACCTTCTTCAGTGATACCGTTGGTTCCATTTCCTGCAATTTTCTGATTGATATAATCTGGACTTGTTCTGTAGAAATCTCCATAATAAATACTACTGATGTGCCTACCCAAGTCTTCAATATCATAAGCACATTCAAAGCCATCTCCACCGCCTCTTCGTTGCCATCTGGCACCCAAAAACTCTGACGTTCCGTTGTCTTGGAAACCGGTCAACGCCTTAGCACCATCATGGGGAGATTGACCAAATCTGTAGATTTGACCATTCACAATTCCGTTGGAAATGTCTTTCCATTCTGAATTATTTTCGTACCAATAAACACCACCGTCATTGCAAACAAAAAGGTCTTTGTTGTGGGGGTTAATTTCCAATTCATGTTGGTCTACATGCACATAGTTGGAATTTATATCTAACCAAGTGGCGCCACCGTCAGTACTTTTTTTCAATCGAATTCCACCAACATAGATTACATTGGGTTCTTCTTGATCTGCCACAAGACCCAAGTCATACCATGCCTGACCACCACTGCTGGAGCCATCTGCAGCCCAACCCATGATATTTGGTGAATTGGACATTAATACGAACGTCTCACCTTGATCAGTGCTTTTAAAAAATCCTGAAAATGCAGCTTGCCCTGTGCGTAAAACATAGACCGCGTCGGGTTCGGCTGGAGTTGTAGTTACGCACATACGTGTCCCCGAAGTCATGCCGTTATTAATCATAGTCCACGTATCGCCGTAATTGACACTTTTGTAAAATCTACCTGCTCCCGTGGCGTATAGGATATTGTGTTGCGTTGGGTGCATTGCCAAATCCTTGTATTCGTATGTATTGGTAGATTCTTGTGTCCAGGTTGCACCAGCGTCTTGCGAACGCCAAATTCCGTTATCAGTCCCAATAATTATTGAACCGGTTGCATCATCGCAAATGTGAATAGCACCTACCGTTCTCGCATCAATACCACTATTCGAAAAAAACCATGTTTCTCCTCCGTCTATACTTTTAATAACTCCCATTCCTGGTGCATCTCCAGCATCTCTATCGCCTGTGCCAGCATATACTATTAATGGATTCAATGGGTCAAATGCAACAGCGCTAATTCCAAGTGTTGGAAGTTCATCTGTTTTCACTTCCCACGTTTGCCCACCATTGATTGTTTTCCATAAGCCGCCTGCTGGAGTTCCAATAATCATGGTGTTGGCATCTGTTGGGTGAAACGCAATGCATGAGGTTCTTCCAACCCCTTCTATGTTGTCGCGTGTAGTGACGTCATCTAAAATAGGACCTAAAGGCTGCCAATTTCCCGACAAAGATCGGTTTGAACTATAGCTCCTTAAAGAATTCCAAAGTTCAATGGTCTCTCTTCCTGTTGGTAACAGGCCTTGCTCATTTTGTCCCAATTGAATGAGCCATTTTTGACGCTCAAGTTGTTTGAATCCCTGTCCTCTTTCCGTTGGTCGGAGCGGCCAAACATCTTGCATCATATTTTCCAATTCGAAAACAGATAAGCCCGAATGCATGCGATCTGACCAAATGAAATCTTGTCCAAAAATTGTAGCATTGAAAGCTAAGAACAAGAAACTAAAAAACCCTCTTTTCATCATCTCACAAGAATACAAAACAATGCGTGAACGTCAAACCATAAAAAAAGGCCCGAAGGCCTTTTTTCAGTGATATATTCTCTTTAGTGTTTGGCCAAATAAGAGGCCACACCATCATGATCTGCTTTCATTCCTTCACTGCCCTTGGTCCAGTTTGCAGGACAAACCTCACCGTTCTCTTCAAAGAATTGCAAAGCGTCTACCATACGCAAAGCCTCATCTACGCTTCTTCCCAATGGAAAGTTGTTCACCACCTGATGCATAACTACTCCGTTCTTGTCTATTAAGAACAAACCTCTGTATGCGATCATTGGACCTGTAGCAGTTAAGTTGCCTTCTTCATCATAGGTATACTCACCGGCCAAAACACCGTAAGCATCAGAAATGGTTTTAGAAACGTCTGCTACAATTGGATAAGTAATGCCTTTGATTCCACCTGCATTCTTCTCCATTTGTAACCATCCCCAATGGCTTTCTTCAGTATCTGTAGAGCATGCCACAACCGCGCAGTTTCTTGCTTCAAATTCAGCCAATTTTTCTTGAAATGCGTGCAACTCTGTAGGACAGACGAAAGTAAAATCTTTTGGATAAAAGAAGAATACTACGTGCTGCTTACCAAGATATTGATCAAGTGAAAAGTCGCTAACAACAACCCCACCCTTAGTTACTGCTCCGGCTTTGAAAGAAGGAGCCTTTTTACCAACTAGTACTGACATAATTTTAATTTTATTTGCAAAAGTAACATTCAATATTCAGAATTGTTCTTTCTATTCATGATTTTCGTTTTGAACAAAAATGGTTTTGGTGTAAATCTGTTTCAGAAAGACAATCCAACCGAGAATGAACAAGACTCCCCCAACGGGTGTAATGGGACCAATAATTCGCACGAGATTTTCTGGTAAATATTCACGGACCGATAGCAAATAAAGAGAAAAAGAAAAAAAGAAAACTCCCCAAACAAAGCAGCGAAACACCCATTTCAACGCTGTTCCTTTAACCGCAACTGCGACTAGTATTAGACCCAGAGCGTGAATGAATTGATAAAAAACTCCTTTTTCGAAAATATCTAATGAATAGCTGTCAAGCTTAGGCTTCAATGCATGCGCTCCAAAGGCTCCAAATGCCACGCCTGTGAGCATAAGAATACCACCAGCAAGCAATGATTTGCGAAAAAAAGAATCTTTCATACTCGGAAAATTTAAGAATATGGGCGAAATTGCAACAGAAATCAATTGGTTTCGTAGTTATAAAAATGAATTTTGCCCAAAAGATTGGTTTATCCATTCTTCTCTCCCTCTGTTTCAACCTGGCTTGGTCTCAACCCAAGGTAGATGAAAAAGCTTTGGCTGAGGAGGCGAATATCTTATTCAATGATTTAGAGTATGATGCAGCTTATGCCAAATACTCCCAATTGGTTTCCCTATACGGCAGCAATCCGTTATACACTTTTCGTTTTGGTGCCAGTAGCATCTTTGTAACCGTTGACCGCGAAAAATCATTGGCTTTTATGCGTGACGCCATCAAAAGAGGATACAATGATGCAGAAGTGCACTACTATGTTGCTAAGGCCCTTCATCTCAATTATAAATTTTCTGAGGCCCTAACAGAGTATCAAGCTTTTGAAGCTCAAGCCGATAAAAAAACACTTTCGAAATCAGACGTCAAAGGTCAAATCGAATCGTGTAAGTCAGGAATCAATTTGCTTAGCTCAATTAAAGACATTCAAGTTTTAGAGAAGACTCAGGCCGACAAGGCTACTTTTTTTCGTTTTTACAACGTGGATGAATCAATTGGAAAAATAATCACCACACCAGAAGAATTAAAATCTAACCTTGACAAAAAATCGAAAGATCCCTATATCATTTTCCAAGCGCAAAAATCGAAACTCATTTTTTTCGCTTCCAAGGGAAAAGACGGAGCAACAGGAAAGGACATTTACGTTACCCAGCGTGTAAATGGTGTGTTTGCCACTCCCGAAAAAGTAAAAGGTGATATCAATACCAACCTCGATGAAGATTATGCCTTTCTTCATCCCAACGGAAAGACATTGTACTTCGCATCTAAGGGACATGGGAGCATGGGCGGTTATGACATTTTTAGAAGTGAATATGATTCTACTTTGAATCAGTTTGGACCAGCCATTAACATGGATTTTGCAATTAACACTCCCGATGATGATTTGCTTTTTATCACAGACGCAGAGAATAAAATTGCCTACTTCGCAAGCAGTCGTTTCACTTCTTCAAAAAACCTGAATGTATACCGGGTAGCTGTTGATGGCATTCCAATGCAAATTACCTACATCAAAGGTTTTTTAACCGATCTCATTGGTTCACCCTCAAAAGCGGCACACATTGAAATCATTGACCAAAGTACAGGTCGCAAGGTTATTGATACCCGAGGAAATGAGCAAGATGGAAACTTCTTGCTTTTCATTCCGAAACCAGGAAAATACACCTACCGAATACAACTTGCAGGCAGTCCACAACTGCATGAAGTAGAGGTTGAAATTCCAAACTTGAATTCCAAACTTGTATTTAAACAAGAGCTTAAAGCCTCAAAAGAAGGCGGAAGAGAAAAGGTTGAAATCATTTGTCATTGGAATGAACCCTTGCAAGAAGACATAGCAACACTGACACAAATGATGCTTTTAACCAAAGCTAATTTAGAAGTGAATACAACGAGCATTGTATCCGTTGACAACAGCCAAAACAATTCAAACAATACTGTTACCAATTCAAACGAACCCAATTGGACCAACGCGCAAAACACGTTGAATTCAGTCAATGATAAAAACAGATCATTGCAAGAAGAACTAAAAGAACTGCAAGAAACCAATGAGGTTCTTGTTTCATTGGTGCAACAGTCGCTCTCGGTAGTTGATGAAGCACAAGAAAAACTAAGCAGTCTTCAGTTGACATCTAACACACAGGATTCGCAAGAGATGAAAGCGCTGGCCGATGCAAGGCAAGAATTGAAAAAAGCGAATGAAGAAACACAAGCATTGGGTAAGTCTTTGCTTCAAAACAAAAAAGACATTGAACAAATCTCAACAGCAATTACCAATACCACGGCCCTCTCAGAATCGCTATCAGGAAAAGTAAGTACCAAAAACTCGGTTGGATTGGATGAGGAATTGAAGAAGGCCAATGCACTAATAGCAGCAAACGCTGCACCCGAACATTCAAAAGAAATCACAGCTATTAGAAAAGATAGAGAAGGTGAATTGAATGCACTTCAAAGTGAACTGAAAACAATTGGCGAGGAAGAGATTAAAACAGAACTTCAAATCAAAATTGAAAAAGAAAATTTAGCGAAAACCAAAAAGAAAAAGGAACAAGAACTTATTCAAGAGAAAATAACTCAACTTGAGAATCAGTTGGTTGACTTGGGAGAAGATCGCAAGAAAACATCATTGAAACTAGAGTCCAAATCAAATGAATTAAGTTTTCTTACTCAACAGGAAAAAATAGAAATTCAAGTGGAATCTAAAACACTGCCGAAGCCACTTCCAGAATTTAGACAGTCGGGTAAAACAGTAAACCAAGAGCTGTTATTCAAAGAACTTGAAGAAGCCAACGCACTTGCTCAAAAATCAATTCAAGAGGTATCGAAAACCATTGAAATCACCAGTACATCAATAGATTCTTCGATCAATACCTCTGACAATTCTTCGAACACAAATACAACAACAAATTCGAATACCAAT
>CAYSEX010000030.1:23452-27972 GCA_964430305.1 uncultured Chryseobacterium sp. | reverse complement strand
AGTGGTCGTACGGCTCGTGCAGGCAAGAAAGGAACAAGCATTGTTCTAATCAACATGAAAGAGCAATTTAGAATTAAACAACTCGAAAAAATCATCAAATCGAGTTTTACCAAAGGTTCTATTCCCACTCCTTTCGATGTTTGTGAAAAGCAATTGATGCACCTTGTAGATAAAGTGAAGGAGGTTGAAGTAAACAATGAAATGATTGGAAAATACCTTCCAAATGTATTTGAAGCTTTTGAAAGCATGTCGAAAGAAGAGGTTATTCAACACTTTGTTTCTACTGAATTCAACAGATTCCTCGATTATTATAAGAATGCGCCCGATTTAAATGTAGATGAAAAGCGTGGTGAAGGAAGAGGCCAGCAAGCAGGTGTTGTGAAAATGTATATCAATCTAGGGAAAAAAGATCAATTCAACTTCAACACGTTGAAAGGATACATTGCTGAAACAGCGGGTGTTCCTGAGCATGATGTTCCATGGACAGATTTGAAAGACACCTTCTCTTTGTTTGAAGTAAGAACTGCTTCGTATGACAAAGTCATGGAAGTATTTCAACGAGGAATGAAATATAGAGGTCGCACCATTCGCGTAGAGTCGAGAGGAAATAAAGAAGAGGGAATTGGTCGCGTTCGCACACGCAGCGACAGATTCTCACGTGACAGAAACTCCTCTGGTGGAGGTGGATACGAGCGCAGAAGCAGTGGTGGCGATAATCGCGACAGAAGAGAAAGTAGAGATAGCGGTGGAGATCGCAGAGATTCAAATCGCGGTGGCGGTTGGAAATTCAATGACGGCGCAGGAGCCAAAAAGAAAAAGAAAGACTCGAGCAGACGCTAATAAAAAAAGGGGGCATTAGCCCCCTTTTTATTTTCAATTATTTATTTCTGCTCAGCCTCAACAGCAACACGCTTGTCTGCTGCTAAACCTGCCTTTTCAACACGCATTCTTCCTTGGTCAAGACCAATAACTACGGTTGTTTCATCAACCTCTAAAACCTTTCCGTGAATTCCGCCCAGTGTCATAACCTTATCACCCACAGCGATACTCTCTTGAAACTTCTTGGCTTCTTTAGCCTTTTTCATTTGTGGACGTATCATGAAAAAATACATGATCACAAACATTCCACCCATCATAATTAACATTCCGGAAAAATCTCCTCCGCCTTGTCCGTTTAATAAAATCATAGTTTTGTTATTTAAGTAGCGAATGTATAACAGAAATTGCTCTTCTACTGCACACGTTGCATTTCTGGACCATTTTGTTCAAAATTCGGATTAGCGGCTTGACCAGCAACTTCACCTACAATCTTCAAAAACACATCTCTTGGAATGCCATTCGTACTTACCTGAATACTCTTTTCTATGGGGCCAGATAAATTGGTTGTGTTCAATTCTACTGTAATTGTCCCTTCTTCACCGGGCTGCATAGGATGCTTAGGCCAATCCTTAAGTGTTGTACAACCACAACTCGGAGTTACATGCGCAATTTGCAGAGGCCCTTTACCTTCATTTTTAAAATGAAACGTGTGCGTGATTTTTTCACCAACTACAACCTTCCCAATTTGAACCACCTCTTGATCAATGACTATTTTAGGCAAATCACCATTTACCTCACCCGTCTCGGCATTTGGGAAATTCAACAGATCACTAGTCACCTTGCGCTCGTTATTTTCACAAGCAACGAATGAAAGTAGCACCAGCCCAATCAAACAAAACTTAATCTTCATCATAGCGATAAGAGCCTCCAAATTCGTCTTCGTCAAACATTTCATCTTCAGATCCAAACTCGTCTTCATCTTCATCATCAAACAACCCCTCATCTTCGTCTAATCCTTCCTCACCGAACATATCAACAATCTCCTTACTATCTTGTGATGGCGCGTCACCGTATGCCAGTGCTACACGCGGATAAATGGTACTCGGCTTATCCTTCTTAACCTCCATCACTTCAATATAAAAAATCCACATGCGCAAAAAATCGTAGACATAAAGCACTTTATCACCTGGCTTAGAAATCATTTCAGACAATGCTGTATTTGCCATTGACATGCTCCCCTCTTCCCCCATATCCATGAGCGAAATTTCAAGTCCCTTTTCCCACTCATCATTACTCATGTAAAAGCTAGACATCTCTCCTTCTTCAAAGTCAAATGCATCTAGAACAGCACTGTGTAGCGCTTCAAATTTAGAGTCACACTCAATTTCAATGTCGCGAAATACATCTTCTTCTGTATCCAGAATGACGCGCAACTTAAAGAGATTCACGTTTGTATTTTTTTTAGCCATGATTGACACTTCTTTTTAAATCTGCTATCGTTTCTTTTGGGTTTTGACTTGAGAAAACAAAATTACCAGCAACCAAAACATCTGCTCCAAGCTCCGTTAATTTTTTCGCATTTTCTGCATTAACCCCACCGTCTATTTCAATCCGAGGAGTATTCTGAGATAAAGACAAAAGCTCAACTAAATTGTTCAATTTATCATAGGTTCTCTCAATAAATTTCTGTCCCCCAAAACCTGGATTCACTGACATCAATAAAATCAAATCCACATCATCTAAAACATCCTCAATTTGAGAAATAGATGTATGCGGATTCAATGCCACTCCAGCCATCATTCCCTCCGCTTTAATCGCTTGAATGGTTCTGTGCAAATGAACAGAGGCTTCGGCATGAACAGTTAAAACATCAGAACCAAGTTGGGCAAAGGTGGAAATATATCTTTCGGGCTTTTCAATCATCAAATGCACGTCCAATGGCTTTTTGGCGTGTTTTTTTATTGCTTGAATGACAGGCATCCCGAAAGAAATGTTTGGAACAAACAGCCCATCCATCACATCAATGTGAAACCAATCGGCATTGCTCGCATTGACCATTTCTATATCACGCTGCAGGTTCGCAAAATCAGCAGCCAAAATAGATGGTGCTATGAAAACTTCGTTTACTTTTGACATGCTGCGAAGATACTCCTTCTCGCTCAGAAAAACATGAAAACAATAGGCATTTCAGGGAAAATAGGATCAGGAAAAACGACCATTTCTAAAATGCTCATGCATCTCGGACATCCCGTCTTCAATACCGATGAGGAAGCTAAAAAAGTTTACGAGAAAATTGAAATTCGTAATCAAATTAATGAAATAACGAATGCAGTGCATTTCGAATCCCCTAATTGGAAAGCCGAATTAGCGGCAATTCTATTTACCGACCAAAAAACAAAAAATCAAATAGAAACCATCATTCATGCGGAGGTGAAAATGCAATTTCAAGAATGGAAATCACACTTGAATTCGACCATCTGCTTCAAAGAATCTGCAATAATCTCAACATTTCGCATTGAAAATACAGACGCACTGTGGATTGTAGAAGCTCCAAAACCATTGCGTTACCAAAGAGTTTTGAAGAGAAGTTTAATGTCAATAGATGATTTTAACAATCGAAACAAAATTCAAGAGGAGTTGTCAAACTTTTTTACCGGACCAACCACAATCATTACCAATGATGACTTTACGCCATTGATTCCGCAGCTGGAGTTAGCTCTTTCTCAAATTTAAGGTACCAACTTATATTCCAAAACGGCCTCAATCTCATTTGTGAGTTTATCTCCCACATGTTCCGCATTACTCAAAATTAAGGTCTTCAAGCGATCTGAAGTTGGCTTCTTGTTAAATTTTTCTTGAAGTGCGAAATATCCGTCCACATCTACAACATCTTGATCAGAGTCCAATAATTCCCACCGCCAATTACCTGGAAAAATTCTACTGCAATCACCCGTACAAGTTGCCCAATTCAGCACATCATCAAGCACAGCATCTTCAATAAAGGTGTGAACCGTTTCTCCGGTTTCTGAATTCAACAACGTAAACCGCATGCGCAATTGACACTTGTATACTTCCTTCCAATATTGAAACCGTACTTTTTTTGAATCTTTTGTTCTACCTAAATACCCCCTACCTTCACCTGAGTCATAATGTTTTTGATCATCATAAGCATCCAATACCTCTCCCAACAGAATATACTCCGCGCCAACAAGCTTACCTGCCTCAATGACTTTTCCCTCATCCATTAAACCAGACATGGACATGCGCTGTTCTTCCAACAATTTCTCTGTATTCTCACGGTCAATCAAAGAGAAAAAAGGATTATCCATTTTCAATAACTCTTGACACATTACTGCACCAAACTCCTTTTCCTTTTTGTCATCTACTTTTTGAGAATTCACTTGAACGTAGGCGATACGAACCCGTCCACGTTCAATGACTTTTTTCTTTCTTTCAGAAACATCCTTAAACACAGGATCAAGGTCAAGAATGAAATCATATTGTTCAACAGCATCTCTTAATCGACCTTGCGACTCAGCCTTTTTACCCAGTTCATAAGCCGGAAGTATTCGACAGATATTATACAGGTATACCGCTTCCTTTTTTTGAGGAGCATATTTCAATACTCGTAATACCAAATCCATAGCTCCATCATAATCTCCGTCGAGCACTTTTTTCTGAGCTAGGTTATGCCATTGATC
>CAYSEX010000030.1:18333-23442 GCA_964430305.1 uncultured Chryseobacterium sp. | reverse complement strand
GGAGCCCTATTGGCTCTTTTAATTCCAAATGATGTCGCTCTCGAATGAATTGATCCATTTCACTTAAAAGCGAAAATGCACCATCAAAATCTTCCTGACTCGCCTTCATGCGTATGGGTATATCATAACGCTCACGAACAATCTCCTCGGCTGCCTGTCGCATCGCTATTAGCGCTGAAGTTGTTTTTTTCATTCCATACGCCTGTTCATACTTCAAATAACTCTGAGTGTACATTTTTGCACCATACAACTCCTGCCCCTCTGTCATGAGCTGGTTGTACGAATTACAACTAGTTATTAGAACTATTGCCAGGAAAAATGAAACGATTAAGCGCATTCGGCAAAAATACACCATGTAAATTAACATTCAACTATTGAAAACTACATCTCTACACTTTCAAGAATTTCAAGAAAAAAAAACATTTTAGCCAATACAAAAAATAAAAAAAATGGCAATACGCACTAAAAAATGGATTGTGTTTACTTTAACCATTTTGAGCACCTATCTTTTTTTCTTTAACTAGTGAAAGGAAAAATTCAAAAAATGTACAAGGAGTACTTCCCTTGGTTTGTTGATTTCTGGTACTATCTTGTTATTATTCTTGTTTTTGTTGTTTGTGCCTTGGTTTGGTTGTAAATTTGAAGTTAGCATGAATCAAAAACGCATTTATTTCTTGGCTCTTCGGCCTAACTTATTGCATGAGGCGGTAATACTCACTCAACTGAATGCATGGTTAGAAAGAAGTCTAATTCGAAAATCCAAACCTCTCTTTATTCAAATTTCAGATTTGTTTGAATGTACTGAAGATGATGTTTTCGATTTAGGCAAAGAAATTCAGTCCTTCACCAACGAAACAAATGCCTTTACTCTGGAATTAAACAACATCATGACCAATGTGCTAAGTGAAGACATTCATTTAGAATTAAAAGAAAATCAATTGATCTCTGACGTCCACAAACAAATTGCCTGCGCACTAAAAGACAACATACATATTGCGCGCACTCCGCAGTTTTCCTTCACACCTCATTTTCACATGAATGTGGTGTCAAAAATTGAATTGTTAGACAACTTCACACAAGTCCTTACCGAAATGACTAAAAACTTTCAGCCGATTGAATATACTCAAGACACCATTAGTCTCATGGAATTCAACGGAAATTCTTGGAGTGAGAAATTCTTCTTCACATTAAGGAACAACCATACTCAAGCGCAAGTTACCTCTCCGTCTTTCTTTCAATAAAACTTGTAAAATATGAATTCAAACAACAAGCAACTTTGGCTCACCATTGTTGTTGCTTCTTTGGGCTATTTCGTGGATATTTATGATTTACAACTTTTCAATATTGTAAGTAAAGAAAGTTTGGTTGGAATTGGTATTACTGACACCAACCTCATTAAAAATCTCGACTACAGTTTGTTTTTGTGGCAAATGGGAGGAATTATTTTAGGAGGGATTTTATGGGGAATTCTTGGTGACAAACAAGGGAGAAAGAAAATCTTATTTGGCTCTATTCTATTATACTCGCTTGCAAACATTGCAAATGCTTTTGTGACGAACATTGAAATGTACATGCTTGTCAGATTCATTGCTGGTATTGGTCTAGCTGGTGAACTTGGAGCAGCAGTCACTTTAATTAGTGAGACCATGGATAAGGAAAAGCGTGGCATTGGCACAATGATCATTGTTACTGCAGGCGCAATGGGTGCTGTAGCTGCCGTTGGAATTTCTAAGTTGCATTTCACTCTTTTTGGATTACAAACCTGGCAAACGGCCTATATCATTGGCGGATGCTTGGGGTTAACACTACTTTTTCTGCGCTTTCAAACGTTTGAATCTGGTCTCTATGACAACCTGGATATATCAAAAAATAAAAAAGGAAATTTCCTACTGATTTTCTCAACCAGAAATCGAGCCTTGCGTTACTTAAGTTGCATTGCCATTGGACTTCCTGTTTGGTTCTGTGTAGGTATACTCATCAAATTTGCACCTGATTTTGCGAAGGCCTTGAACATGCATAGTTCTATTCATGTAGATCATACCACCTGCATTGTTGCATGCTACCTCGGACTTTCCGTTGGAGATTTAATCAGCGGATTTTTAAGTCAGTATTTCCGATCTCGAAAATCCATTATTTTTTCATATCTCTTTATTACCATTTTAGTTTGCGCCTATTTCTTATATATCGAAAACCACAGTGAATTCGTTTTCTATTGCCTCTCATTTCTCATAGGCGCATCAACGGGCTATTGGGTATTATTCGTCACCAATGCCGCTGAGCAATTTGGAACAAACATTCGCTCAACGGTTGCATCAACAGTTCCCAATTTCGTTCGCGGAAGCACGGTACCTCTTGTGCTTTCTTTCAAAGCTCTAGAATCTCATTTCACCATCATTCAAAGCGCAACAATACTTGGTATAATCACCATTGGACTTGCAATATTAGCGGTCCGATACTTACCAGATACATTCGGAAAAAACTTAGACTTCATTGAAGAATAACATGAAAAAAACACTCTTTTATTTGCTAGGAACTTGTTCAATTCTAGCTTGTACGAAACCAGAAAAAGTTATGGAAGTCAAACTCAAAATCAATCAAAATATTCAAGACACAAGCTTTCAATATTTCGGGGTAAAAGTGCATGACGCATTCTTTGAACTTGAAGACGATCATGCAGACCGAACAAAAAAATGGGTGATCGAACAGCAAGAGCAAACCAACGCCTATTTTCAAAAACATGACGAAACAAGAAAACAAGTCGAGGAAAGGTATCGCCAAATCTTCAATTTCGAAAAAGTAAGTGCCCCTGAAAAAGCTGGAGAATACTATTTTTTCTGGCGAAATTCAGGCCTTCAACCACAATCCGTTTGCTTCGTTAGAAAAGGAACAAAAGGCCCCGAACGTGTTTTCATTGATCCGAATCAAATTGACCCGAACGGCACAACAACTTTCAACCTTTTAGGAGCAAACGATGATCACACACTCATGGCCTTGAGCATCAGTAAAGCGGGTAGTGACTGGTCAACCATAGAAGTTTGGGACATTGAATCTGGCAAACCTGTTGAAGAACCCATTGAATGGGTAAAATTTAGCGGAGTCTCTTGGTTTGGTAACGGATTCTTCTACAGCAAATATCCTGCGCCAAAAAACGGAGATGTTTTGAAAGGAAACAATTTGCATCACTCGGTTTATTTTCACCAAATTGGCACAGCTCCAAGCACGGACAAGGTAGTATACTCAGATGCTAAAAACGCTACTTATTATAACAATGCATCACTTAGTGAAGACAAGCAATTTCTGTTTATCACTTCAGCTCCAGGCACAGACGGTTACTTGGTTTATTTCAAACACATTGCTCAAAACAGTGTTTCTTTTCAACCCTTATTCACCGATTTAAGTTATCACACAAGCGTAGTTGAAGTGGCCCTTGATGGAAAGTTAATTGTATTAACAGATGTTGATGCACCTACCTATCGTCTGGTCAAAGTTGATCCGTATCAACCAGAGCCGAGTAATTGGGAGACTATAATTCCTGCCGAAAAAAGACTATTGCAAAATGTAACCACATGCGGCAACAAACTATTTTTACACTACCTAGATAACGCAAACACCCGTATTGAAACATGTGACTACAACGGGAAAAACCGAACAACCATTCAGTTACCTGATGCTACCGGAACTGCCGACGGTTTCTCGGGAAAAAGAACTGATGACAAATGCTATTTTACCTTTACTTCATTCACATACCCCGGAAACATTTATGAATATTCCGTTGCATCAGGTGAAATAAAATTGTATCATTCTCCGAACATAGATATTGTGTCTTCTGAATATGAAAGCAAACAAGTTTGGGTGCCTTCTCGCGATGGCAAAAACAAAATTTCATTATTTGTCGTTCACAAAAAAGGTATAGAACTGAACGGAGAAAACCCTACACTTCTATACGGATACGGCGGCTTCAATGTATCACTAACGCCCTCATTTTCATCTTCAAGAATGATTCTACTTGAACAAGGAGGCGTTTTCGCGCTAGCGAATATTCGCGGAGGTGGCGAATTTGGTGAGCAGTGGCATCAAGACGGAATGCGCTTGAATAAACAAAATGTTTTCAATGATTTTATTGATTGCGCGGAATACCTCATTCAAACAAAATACACATCCAAATCAAAACTTGCCATTGAAGGCGGCTCAAATGGCGGTTTACTTGTTGGTGCCTGCATGACTCAGCGTCCAGATTTATTTCAAGTTGCGTTTCCGGCAGTTGGTGTGTTAGACATGTTGCGCTATCAAGAATTTACAGTGGGTAAAGGTTGGATCCCCGAATATGGAAGCTCAAAAGAATCGAAATCCATGTTCGAATATTTATTGGGATACAGCCCGTATCATAATTTAAAACCGAACACCAATTACCCTGCGACCATGGTCATGACAGCAGATCATGATGACAGAGTGGTGCCTGCACACAGCTTTAAGTTTGCTGCTATGCTACAGGAATGCACAACAAATGAGCGACCTGCCCTCATTCGCGTGGAAACAAGCGCCGGTCACGGAGCAGGAAAAAGTACAAATCAAATTATTCAAGAACAGAGCGATAAATGGACCTTTTTCTTTCAAAATGTGAATCACCAGTACGTTCCACTGAAACACTAATTTCAACTGCACCATACTAGTTATTCAATAACTATCTTTGCCGCCTAAATTGCAAGTTGTATGTTGAATGTATCGAACCTGAGTTTGCGCTATGGCAAACGAGCACTTTTTGAAGAAGTTAATTTAAAATTCACTCCAGGAAATTGCTATGGTGTCATAGGTGCGAATGGTGCTGGAAAATCCACATTTCTGAAAATATTATCCGGTGAAATTGATCCAACTACTGGTCAAGTGAATATGGATAGCGGGGTGCGCATGAGCGTCTTAAAGCAGAATCACTTCGAATTCGATCAAGTGCCCGTATTGCAAACTGTTCTTATGGGGAACAAAAAACTTTGGACCCTTATGCAAGAAAAAGACGCACTCTATGCCAAAGAAGATTTCTCAGATGCTGACGGCGAAAAAGCCGCTGAACTAGAAGTTCTTTTCGCCGAGATGGATGGTTGGAATGCAGAGAGT
>CAYSEX010000030.1:3826-18323 GCA_964430305.1 uncultured Chryseobacterium sp. | reverse complement strand
AACCTTGGCATTCAAGATGACTTGCATTACAATTTAATGAGCACATTGAACGGAAAAGAAAAAGTTCGAGTGCTTTTGGCCCAGGCCTTATTCGGGAATCCTGAAATACTCCTTCTCGATGAGCCAACCAATGACCTTGATGTTGAGACCATTGCTTGGTTAGAAAATTTTCTTGCCGATTTCCAAAACACAGTTATCGTTGTTTCTCACGACCGACATTTCCTCGACGCAGTGTGTACCCACGTGGTAGATATTGACTTTGGTAAAATTCAATTATTTACAGGAAATTATACTTTCTGGTACGAAAGCTCGCAATTGGCCGCTCGACAACGCGCTGATCAAAATAAAAAGTTAGAGGATAAGCGAAAAGAACTGCAAGAGTTCGTTGAGCGATTTAGCGCAAATGCATCTAAATCAAAACAAGCCACAAGTAGAAAAAAATTACTTGACAAGTTAGTCATAGACAACATTCAACCCAGCACTAGAAAATATCCGGGAATTATTTTCAAACCTGAACGTGATTGCGGAGATCAAATTTTGCGCGTTGAAAACCTTGCGAAATATACTGAAGACGGACAAACACTTTTCGCAAATATTGAGTTTACCTTAGTCAAAGGTGATAAAGTTGCTATCCTATCAAAAGACCATTCCGCCATCACAGCTTTCTTCGAAATCATTACCTCAAATCTGTCTCCAGATCATGGAAGCGTGGAATGGGGAACCACCATTACAAGTGCATACCTACCAAATAACAATGCGGAATTCTTTAACACGAATGACAACCTCATTGATTGGTTAAGACAATTTTCAAAAGATAAAGACGAAACGTATGTACGTGGATTCTTAGGCAAAATGCTTTTCAGTGGTGAAGAAGTATTGAAGAAAGCCAATGTACTTTCGGGAGGAGAAAAAGTGCGTTGTATGATTTCTCGCATGATGCTTACCAATGCGAATTGCCTGCTTCTTGATGAACCTACAAATCACTTAGACCTTGAAAGCATAACAGCCTTCAACAATGCATTAAAAGACTGGAAGCACATTGCGTTGTTCAGTAGCCATGACCATGAGTTTACAGAGACCGTTGCGAACAGAATCATTGAATTGACTCCGAACGGATGCATTGACAAGCGCATGAGTTATGATGAGTACATCACCAACGCACAGGTAAAAGAAGCTAGAAAAGAGCTGTACAAATAAGAGATTAGAGGGCCACTGCTTCTACCGATTTAATTTCGGGGACTGCTGATTTAATTGCCGCTTCCACACCAGCCTTCATGGTCATGTGACTCATGTTGCATGTTGTACATGCGCCCTTTAATGCAACTTGTGCTACCAAATCAAAAGTCACTTGAATAAGTTCAATTCCACCGCCATCAGCTTCTAAATAAGGACGAACCTGATTCAATGCTTGATCTACTTTTACAAACAACTCGTGATTATTCGACATCTTTAACAATTTGTTTTTTACGAAATGGCAACAACCTCAACTCTTTTTCAAAATTAACTAAAAACGATTCCCAAACCGCCTCAACTTGAGTTCCTTCTTGCAACACAGATGGACGACCAACATCACCAGCCTCACGAATACTCTGTATCAATGGCAGTTCTCCTATCAATGGAAGATTCAATTCATCGGCCAACTGACGTGTTCCTTCACAGCCAAATAAGTAGTATTTATTATTTGGTAATTCAGCAGGTGAAAACCAAGCCATATTTTCTACTAGACCTAAAATTGGAATATTGATTGCCGGCAACTGAAACATTGCAATTCCTTTTCTCGCATCGGCCAATGCAACCTCTTGCGGAGTACTTACAATAAGTACCGCATCTAACGGAATAGATTGAACAATGCTTAGATGAATGTCTCCGGTTCCAGGGGGTAAATCAAGAATAAGAAAATCCAATTCTCCCCAATTCACATCGTTCACCATCTGAAGCAAAGCCTTATTAGCCATTGAGCCTCGCCAAACAATGGCTTGATCACGGTCAGTAAAAAAGCCAATGCTCATAACCTTTACGCCGTATGCTTCAACAGGCAACATGACCTTAGCACCGTTTTCATCTTCCACCAATCGGGGTTTTTCTAGCACAACATCCAGCATGGTCGGTGCCGATGGACCATAAATGTCGGTATCTAAATAGCCTACACGGTAACCGCGCTTGGCCAAACCAACCGCAAGGTTTACTGAAACTGTTGACTTTCCTACCCCTCCCTTCCCACTGGCCACCGCAATAATTTGCTTTACGCCAGGAAGCACTCTGCGCAACTCTCCATCACGTTCCTCACCTGATAGAGAAAGAACATCTGTTTGAACTTCAAATTCATTTCCTAATACCCGATGTATTGCAAACTTCACCGCTTCCATCATACGTTGCTTAGCATGCATTGCCGGATTACTAACCTTCACCTCAATATGAATCTTATTCCCATCAACGGAAATTATTTTCACCAAATTAAGCGTCACCAAATCTTTCTTCAAATCAGGTTCTTGCACATTCTTAAGTGCTTCAAGGATAGCTGCTTTTGAAATTGACATACTTATTTCTTTAGTGGCATAATTGCCTGTATATACTTGATTTTCCTGCCTTCATTTAACCACATTTGCTCATAATATGTTCGAATTTCTAGAACTTCTCTCAATTCCGCAGGTATGGTTGAAAGAAATCCCGATTCATAAATATTCGAGTCATGATGCACAATTACTCCTCCCATTTGTGGAATTTCAATCAATGCGCGCTCATATATTCCTGGGTTATCATGCTTAATATGCACCACCCCACCTGGCTTTAAAAGTTGAGCATACCTTTTCATAAAATATCCCGAAGTTATTCTACGATTGCCGTCATGGTCATTGGGCATGGGGTCTGAAAATGTTAACCAAATTTCATCCAATTCATTTTCCGCAAAAAATGCCTCTATGAATTCTATTCTAGCCCGAAGAAAAGCAACATTAATCAATCCGGCAGCAAGTGAATCTTTTGCACCTTTATGAAATCGGTGTCCTTTAACGTCTACACCCAAAAAATTTTTATGCAACTCTCTCTGCGCTACACCCACGGTATACTCGCCTTTGCCACATCCCAACTCTACAACTAAAGGGTTATTATTTTTATAAAATTTAGAACGCCACTCCCCCTTCATGAAAGTTTGTCCTTCTTTGATTATGGGTAATAGATTTGGTTCAAATACGTGTGCAAATGATTTATTCTCTTCCCACTTTTTTAATTTATCCTTCCCCATTTCGTTCTCAAATAAATGCCTCTTTCCAAAGAGATGGAATTTCTTGTGTTTGTCTTAAGTGATGATTGAATGCTACTAAAACTGATTTACCGTTAGCACACAACGTTTCTCCAACCATGACTTCATAACAAACGGTGAAGCTTTTCGTACCTACTTGATCTACCCACAGCAAAATAGACATATCATCTTGTAGTAAAACAGGTTTTTTGTAGTCAATTTCATTTCGTGCTACAATAAGACCGTCTGTTTCCCAATTCCAATTCTTTCCAATCTTAGCCCGAAAAAAAGACATTCTCGCCTGTTCAAAGTATGTAAAATACGTGGCGTTATTCACATGCCCCATAGCGTCAATGTCTGCAAAACGTATTTCTACTTTAGCTTCAAATTTATTCATTGCCCTTTATTTCGAGAACACTTGATAACCCAATGGCCCAAGAGCTCGTTGATTTTTTGCGTAAATTGAAAATGTTTCAGAATTGAAAATGCTACGAAAATCGCCACTTGGTGTTTCGTCAATGAAATTAAACGTTTGAGCCTGTTCAGTAAAATTCAACAACACAACAACTTGTCGTTCACCATTGGTTCTTACGAAAGCAAAAACGCCATCGTTCGTAGTTTTCAATCTTTGAAAGGTTCCACCAAATTCACCATTCCAAAGGGCCGGATTTTCATGATGCACTTGAAGTAACTTTTTGTAAAATTCAGAATGAATATATCCATTTACATTAACGGTATCCTTATCAAAAAATCTGAGTCGTTTCGGGTTGCCCATCTCATCAACCTCACCTCCTTCTTGCGAGGAATAAACTAAGGGCATTCCTTGTAATGTGAAAGCCAACACATCGAATAATTTCCGTTTATTTCCATAACGTTCGCCTCCAGTGCCATTCCATGTATTCTCATCATGATTGGTCGTAAAGCACATTTTGTAGGCACTTTTCGGATAATCATTGGCTTGTCTTTGCATATACAATTCAATCTCATCTAATTTTTTTTCTCCCTTTGCAATGCCATTCATAATGTGCAACAATTCCCATCCATATGACATATCAAATGCCTTCAAGTGATGATCTTTTTGTTCTGCTTCCGCGAGCATGAAAACTGGTTTAATTGCATCAAGTGCCGCTCTTGCCTCATCCCAAAAGTCTGTTGGAACCATCATAGCAACATCACATCGGTAACCATCAATATCACATTCTTTCACCCAAAACTCTAAACTGCGAATCATTTCTTTTCGCATATCTTGATTATCAAAATTCAAGTCGGCAACATCTGACCAATCTGCCACAGGTGGAACAACATTTCCACTGGCATCACGCGTATACCAATCCGGATGTTGGTTCATCCATGGGTGGTCCCATGCCGTGTGATTTCCAACCCAATCAATAATAACTTTCATTCCCAACTGATGCGCTGTAGCTACGAGGTGTTTGAAATCTGCAAGTGTTCCAAACTCTGGATTTACTCCCACATAATTTTTTACACTATAGTAGCTACCCAAGCTACCCTTTCTATTCAACTCTCCAATGGGATGAATGGGCATTAACCACAGAATATCTATCCCCAAAGAGTCTATTCTTGGAAGGTCTTTTTCCAAGGCTACAAAGGTTCCTGCTGCAGTATGCTGTCGTACATTCACCTCATAAATAGTTGCATTTTTCGACCACTCTGGATGACGAATAACTTTCGTTTCTGAGTATCCAACTTGGTTGGCAACTGATGTATAATCTTGATTTTTAGTAACGCCACAACTCGCCAGTACGGCTGTTAGTAGGGCTGCGATTAATAATCTTTTCATAGTTAGTGTCAAAGATACACGAATCAAACGGATACAGAAATGACCG
This sequence comes from uncultured Chryseobacterium sp., assembly GCA_964430305.1. Taxonomy (GTDB): domain Bacteria; phylum Bacteroidota; class Bacteroidia; order Flavobacteriales_D; family Sanyastnellaceae; genus CAIZGX01. The sequence continues at coordinate 13,238 of CAYSEX010000030.1, read as the reverse complement.
TCGCTTTTTTATCATCACCTCCTATTATAAAGAGTGAATCAGATAACCATTTGCCAGCATTTAAACTTCTTACAGAATGAAAGACTCCCTTGGGTTCGAATGACCTTTCATCCCATAACTTCAAACTCTTGTCAAAACCAAAACTTGCAATAGTTCCAGCTTGAATTTCTATACCATAAATTGCACCTTGATGCAATTGAAATTGAACCTTATGATCCGCTGCACCTATTTTCCAGCAGTGCAATAAACCACGATTGGTTCCAACAAACAACAACTGTCTATTCAATGCTACGTGCAAACAAGTTGGTCGCTCATTTTCTTCCAAGATATAGGTTTGAACGACATTAAAAAAATTAGTCTCGATTTCAAGTATTTCATTCGATTTCAATCCTACAAAAACACGCTCATCTCCGAAAGTCACCATGTAACGAATTCCAAATTGAGAAAGGGGAAATTCTGCAATTCGCTTGAGTTCTTGAGAAAAGACAAGAAGCACTCCGTTTGCTATTCCAACTAAAAGTTGGTCTCGTTGCAACCTAATTTGTTGGATTGACACCCCCAAATTCTCGCGGTAAATTATATCTGAATTCGTGAGATTCACCGCTACAAGTTCTCCTTTTGAACTTCCAATAAACAACACATTTCGATAGGGATCAAATTCCAATGCATAAACTGCTCCTTCAAGCTTGAACACATCACCAACTTGAGCATCCAGCGCATAATCATAGAGGGCTACATATCCATTCGCCAAACCAATTGCGACCAAACGATGTGAAATATGGCAAATTGAGTAAACACTGGAATGAACCTCAAAAAAATGCGTTGCGTCTAGCATTGGGCAAATTTAGAGATAAAAAAAGGGGGCCGAGGCCCCCTTTTAAATAAAAAAATCTTATCGGCGGAAACCACCTTCTCTGCGCGGACGCTCTTCAGCTTCCTTCACATTGATCTTTCTACCTTTAACTTCCGACTGATCCAAAGAATCAATTGCGTTTCTTGCCTCATCATCATTCGGCATTTCAACAAAACCAAAACCACGTGAGCGGCCAGTTTCTCTGTCGGTTACTACTTTTGCGCTTGACACCTCACCATGAGATGCAAACACGTCGCGAAGTTCATCGCTTGATAGGCTATAACTTAAGCCTGATACAAAAATGTTCATATAAAAAATTTGATTTAAACGCAGAACAAACAGCAAATCAAACGATTTACAATTTGAACTATGAGACAAATATAGACGGAATTTGATACGAAGCAAGATTATTCTTCTGTTATCAACTGAATTTCCATACCGCTATTTGCTCGGACATTAAATACCAAATCATTTTCTAGCAACAAATACTGACCAATTACACCTTTCAACCTACCGGAATATTTTGCACTTTCCAGTTTCAGCGCATGAGGTTTTATAGGATGCTGTTGAACCGGATACTCAATTGCAATCTCATCAGAATCAAACTCGACAAAATCTTGATAACGCTCAGGAAGTAGATCTATGACCCTCTCTCTGTGCTCCTTCATATCAATTGCCGCATTATTTGCGAGAAGCATTTGCTTCCAATTGGTTTTATCGGCAATGAATTGTTTCAGTACAACCTCTATTTCACCGGCAAGTTGTCTGTATGGAACCCTCGCCAATACAATTGCCTTCTTGGCTCCTTGATCTATCCACCTACTGTGCAAGTTAGAACAGCGTGTAACTCCTACTTTCAAACCTGAAGTAAAAGACAAATAAACAAAGTGTTCCTGCATGTGATTTTCCATTTCCCATTGCACATCTCCCCTGATTGCAACTCCTTCATGAATTCGACACAACTCCGGACGAATAATACAGGGGGAAGCAGCAGCGGATTCGTTAAAACACTTCCAACACAACCCCTCTCCAAATGTCTTTTTAATTGGGCCATGGTGATTTAAACAAAAAAAACTACCCGTGTGACTAAGCTCGATATGCCTACCCACAATGGAATTCAAAACAAGTGTACAATCTCCTGAACCCAATTCATAATGTGCAACCCCATTCAGAAGGGACGTTTTCATTTTTTTCAATAAAACTTTCATGATTTTGCAAAACACGCAAAAAAAATGTATATTCGTGATATTCTCATATTAATAAACTAAACAAATGAAAAGAAGTTTACTCTCAATTTTCGCATTGGCAAGTATGTTTAGCATGACTGCTCAAACCATAATCTTCGAAGACAATTTTGATTCTTATACTGCTGGAAGCGGTGTTGTAGCGCAAAACCCACTTTGGAGCTATTGGTCTACTGGCACTCCTTCAGACGGCATTGTGTCTGCAGATTTCGCATCGAGCGGCTCGAATAGTGTGCTTATTGATGGTCAAGGTGCCGACCTTGTGCTTCCCATTGGCCCATACACTGCGGGCAAATATGACATTAAATTTAAAATGTATATTCCAACTGGCAGCACCGGTGCATATTTCAACGCTCTTCATACATGGTCTGGTAGCAGCACCGTTTATCAGTGGGCTTGTGATGTATTCTTCGACGGATCGGGAAATGTAACTTGGACTACTGGAGGCGCTGCTGGCGGTGGAGCTGCTGTAGGTGTTGACACTTGGTTCGATGTTCAAATCACAGCTGACATGGATAATGATGCTGGGAAAATTTATTTGAATGGAAATGTAATCAATGAGTTTCAATGGAGTTTGAATAACGCAAACGGAACAGCAGGAACGAATGCTTTGGCTGCAATTGACTTCTTTGGAACAGATGCAGCTAGCGGACAAGGCACCTATTACATTGATGACGTTCAAGTGATAGAATCTACAGGAGTATCTGTTAAGCCAAGCCCACGCATTTCAAAAGTTTCTGTTTTTCCTAATCCAGCGAATGACAACATCAACATTGAATTTCCAGAAAATTATATCGGTGGAGACATCCAAGTTCTTGACCTCACCGGGAAAGCAATTGTCCGTGAAAAAATCGCTCAAGGTTCTTTGAAAAAATTGAATATTGAATCTTTGAACAACGGTGTTTATTTGATTAGAATTTCTCACAATGGTGCGCAATACACTGAGCGCTTTGTGAAGAAATAAAAAATGATAAAATACAAGGAACGATTGATCGAAAGGTCAATCGTTTTTTTTTCTGCAATTCGGCATGATTTTTAGTTTGTGTGCAACGAATTTTTAAATTTGTTTGTCATTCTTTTATCTATGAAAAAGCTGTTCTCTCTGGTAATTCTTTGCCTTCTCCTGGTTGGAGTTTCGGCACAAAACAAATCAAGTCATTTCATCAAAGGACACATTGAAGGCCTTGTTGACGTTGATATTTATTTAGCAAATTACTACGGCAACAAACTGTATTACAATGACACTGCTCGAGTTGATTCGAAAGGAAACTACATTTTCAACGGAAAATCATATGAAGAATCTGGCAGATATGCCTTGGTGATGCCAGGTCCGAAATACTTTGAATTCATTGTGGCAGATGAAGATATTGTCATGAACTGCACACCCGATGCAGACATTTCTAAAGTTGAAATTATTCGTTCTGAAAACAACAAAGTCTATTTCAAATACATCAAATTTTTAAAAGATAAATTTCAACAACGCGCACCATTAGATGCGTGTTTAGCAGACTCATTAAAATCTGAAGCTGAAAAAACCACATGCAGAGAACAATTGGAAAAATTAAATCGTGAAGTTGTCAATTATCAAAATGCAATAATTGCAGACTATCCTGATCTTCTTTTCACCAAGTTTCTTAGAATGTCACAAGAACTTGTATTACCCGAATTGCCGCAAAATTTAAGTGATGAAGAAAAACAAAAACAGAATTATCGTTGGATGATTGACCACTATTGGGATCGCGCAGATCTAACAGATCCAAGGGTTGTCAGAGAGCCCGCGTTTCACAAATTGGCTGAAGATTTTCTTACCAAATATGTCTATCAAATTCCAGATACTGTTTGTAAAGAAGTAAAACGCATTGTTGACATGACTCAAGGAAATTCCGAAACGTTTAAATACTTGGTGCATTTGGCAACATACACAGGTGAAACTTCGAAAATCATGTGCATGGATGAACTATTTGTATACATGATTGATAACTACTATGCGAAAGGATTATGTCCTTGGATGAAAGCTGACAAATTAAAAGACATGATAGAAGCTGCAGACAAAAAAAGAGATTGTCTGTGTGGTGAAATTGCTGAAGAAATTTTACTTCCCAACGAAAAGGGATCTTGGACTAGTTTGTACAAAAACCATGGAGAATACACGCTGGTTGTGATCTGGGAGAGCACCTGCGGCCATTGCAAAAAAGAAATCCCTTTACTTCTGGACCTTTATCACAAATACAAAAACAAAGGATTTGTGGTGTATGCAATCGGTAACGAATTGGAAAATGATAAATGGGAATCATTCATTCAAGAGAAAAATTTAGATTGGATTAATGTAAGTGACGGAGCTGACTGGTTCAAAAATGATGGAGCCATAGCAAAAGATCTCATACAAACAGGTAAGACAACCGTTAAAAGTGTGAACTTCAGAACCACATGGGATGTAACCAGTACTCCGAAAGTTTATTTAATGGATAAAGACCTTAAAATCATTGCAAAGTCTTTAGGTGCCGAACAACTTGACCAGCTGCTTGAGCAGTTGTACAAGGGAGGAACTGTGAAATCTGATCAATTGAAAGAAACAGATTACGACGATGAGCCAACAGCTCCAAAAAGAAAATAATTCAAATGAATCATTCCCTTACTTGCGCTCTGGCATGGGCACTGCAGAGGTAAAAACAATTGTAAAACATTGGATAGAACAACCAAGCCACGCGAAAAATTTCTTAGACAACTATTATCAGTTAAAAGACATTCAAAAAAAGAAAGGTTTTTGGGTATTAAGCCACATGGCTCAGTCTGGAGCCCAACACCTTGAAGAATTTCAAGATCCAATATTTGAAATCTTCAAATCAACCACCGAAAGATCCATTCGAAGAGAAACCTTCTGTATTTTTTTTCACACAAATGTTTCGGAAGAAATAGAAGGACATATGGTTGAAAAAGCATTCTTAGTTTTAACTGATCCCGACGCGGCTGTTGCTGAACGTCATCACGGTTTGCAATGGCTATTCAGGGCCGCTATGCAATACCCAGATTTAATTCCGGAAATCATTGATTGTCTTGAAAGAGGTAAAATGGCCCTTACACCTTCATGGAAAAAATATTCAGAGAAACTCATTCAAGAACTGAGTAACGGAAAGGTTAGAAAGGTCTAAACTTTTGACATCTGTTCTATTTCTATACCACGTCATTTGGCGCTTCGCATAATTTCGTGTATGCTGTTGAATCAACTCCATCGCAGCTTGTTGGTTCAACTCTCCTTTGAGCATTGAAAAAACTTCTTTGTATCCGACCGTATTCAATGCATTCAAATGTGCATGGGCTTGCAAAGATTTAGCTTCTTCCACCAAACCACTCTCAAACATATGCACAACACGCGAATTTATTCTGTTGTATAGCTGGAGACGCTCTCGATTTAAAAAAAAGTAGTGCATTTCTGCATTCAACTCTTTCTTCCCCCCACTTCGCAATTGAGAGAATGGTACATTCGTTAGCTCCATCACTTCCAATGCACGAATTAATCGATGTGGATTTTGTTTATCTACCTCATGATAATATTCTTGATCTCGACACTCAAGTTGTGATTGAAGAAATGAAATTCCCTTTTCTTTTAAGAGCGATTCAAATTTTTCCTTCACGTTTTTATCTGATGGAAGATCATCTAACCCATATAATAACGCGTCTGTGTACAACATGCTTCCGCCGACTACCACAACAACTTCATGCTTCTGAAAAAGTTCCTGAATTCGAGCTCTTGCAGCCTCTAAAAATATTCCGGCATTAATTGGCTCGTGAATGGAATGACTAGCAATAAAGTGATGAGGAACTTCCGCCAACTCATCAATTGAAGGCCTTGCAACGCCAATATTCAACTCTGAAAAAATTTGACGCGAATCTGTAGAAATGATTTCCGTCCCGAAATGTTTGGCCACTTGAATTGCAAATGAGGTTTTCCCTACTCCTGTTGGACCTGAAAAAACCAACACCTTACCCATAGCTTATTCGATTAACCCTCTTCCCACTTTGTGAATTTTTCCTTCCTCCTTGAGTTGCGGTATAAGATTATCAAGAACACCATTTATAAATGTTGCACTTTTATTCGTGCTATAAAACTTAGATAATTCAATATACTCATTCATTGAAACTTTCAGAGGAATACTTTCAAACGTCATTGCCTCAGCAGCCGCCATCTTGATCAGAATTAAATCCATTAAAGCAATGCGATCTAAATCCCAATTGGGAGTCAATTTCGCCACTCTATTGGTGATATCCTCTCCATTGACTAGTGTTTTTCTGAACAAGTCTCTGCAAAATACTTCTTCCTCCTCACCATCTTTCCACAAAGGCAAAAACTCAATATCTGTATCAGTCGCGTTCATGGCTTTCAACGATCTTAAAACCATACTCGCAGCCAAATCCAAATCGTCATTCCAAAAAATTCCCTGATCCTCAATAAAATCATGCATCAATTCATAGTTGACGAGATATTTCTTAAAAACCCGAACTATAAAATCTTTATCATGCTCAAAACCTCTTTCCTCATTTTGCATGTAATCCGCATAATCCGGAGATTCAAGAATTTCTTTAAACATGCGTTTAGTCAAATCTCTATTTTCGCTCCAGTTCAAATGAGAATCTTTATATGCTCTTTCCAAATTCTGTGAATGAGCTAAATTCAAAAGCAAAGCATTAACTGCAAACTTCGTATTCGGATTTAAATCTTCGGGAGAAGGCAAACGCTTATTCATTCCTGCCTCTATCTTCTCAATGGCGTGTGTTTGAATTTCTACAAGCAATTGCAGAAATGCCACATACATATCTCTGAAGCGATAAATACTCTCAAATAACATTTTCTCATATCGCGGTGCATCTGCTCCTTCTTCTGAATAATAGGCGTACAATATTTGCAACACCTTTATTCTAATGTGTCTTCTGTTTAGCATGATGCGATCAATAACGTTTTTTGATGTTTCCTATGGCTGCAATTCGTTGCTCTGCAAGTTGATTAGCAGCAAGGTAAGTTGGTATACTTTTCTCCTTTGAGAGTGCGTATATTTTTCGGGTTGTATTGTAAATTTCCTCTGCTTGAGACAGTGAAGCGTTTCTATTGTAGCCAATAATTTCCCAATAGCAATTGATGATTCCTCCTGCGTTTACCAAATAATCAGGAGCGTAAAGAATTCCTTTTTCAAGTAACCTCTTCCCATCGTCTTCCTCCACTGCCAATTGATTATTCGCGGCACCGCAAATAATTGAACATGTAAGTTGGCTTAACGTTTCAGCATTTACAGTTGCGCCGAGTGCACAAGGGCTGTAAATATCCATTTTGGTCGAATAAACTTCATTGGGCAAAATTGCTTTCACGCCATATTTATTTACTACTTCCTTCACACGATCTTCATGAATATCTGTGATAAGCACATTGGCATTTTCTTTAACTAAATAGTCTACCAGGTATTCGCCAACATGCCCTACGCCTTGCACTAAAATTGTTTTTCCCGCTAATGAATCCGTTCCCGAAAGTTCTTTCATTGAGGCCTTCATACCCATGTATACACCATAAGCTGTAACCGGACTAGGATCTCCACCTCCCCCCATATAATCTGGCAAACCAACCACATGATCCGTTTCCATTTTCACATACTCCATATCTCTGGTTCCAATTCCTACATCTTCGGCGGTTATGTACCTGCCACCAAGCCCATCAACAAACTTTCCGAAGCTTCTCATTAAAGCTTCGTTTTTATCCTTTCTGGAATCTGCTATGATAACGGCTTTACCGCCACCAATATTCAACCCCGCCAATGCACTTTTATAGGTCATTCCTCTTGAAAGTCGAAGCACATCTGTTAGCGCATCGGCCTCAGAAGAATACAACCACATGCGCGTTCCACCAACTGCGGGGCCAAGGGTTGTGTTATGAATTGCAATGATACTCTTTAAGCCCGTTGCATTGTCTTGTGAGAATACCACTTGTTCGTGGTTATGCAAGGCCATTTTTTCTGTAACCGCAGACATTTCTGCAGAATTAACGTTTTGACTCATAAAGATTTCCTAATGGAAGCGTTTTCTTCCTGCCGCGAAGGTAGTTAGTCTGCTTGGAAATTCAATAATTATTGAAGAATTTCATCGATAGCCACAGCCAAGCGCCTATCTCTTTCCGTAACCAAATCACCGGCATCATGTGTACTCAATTCAATTCGCACGTAGTTGTATACATTAAACCAAGCCGGATGGTGGTTATGTTTTTCTGCAAGAAAAGCCACTCTTGTAAGAAAGGTAAAAGCTTCTTGAAAGTCTTTGAATCTAAATTCTCTAACTAGTTTGTTGTCTTGTTCGCGCCACATGACAATGATTTTTTGTAAATGTAGAATTTTTTTGAAAGAATTCACATGATTCGTTGAACAATTATTTCGTGCAGCTGCGCGAAGGTCAATTTCCTAATGCATCTTTGAAGCATGGATATTGGTCAATGTTTAGTTAGTCTCATCCCACTTCGTTCCGAAAATAGCGAACGCAGTGAACAAGTTTCTCAATTGATTTTTGGTGAAACCTATGAGATATTAGATCGAACAGAAAAATGGGCGTTTATTCGAACCATTCAAGACAACTATAAGGGATGGATTGATCTGAAATTAGTTTCCAATAAACAATTCGAACCTGACTTAAAAAAGGTTCATTCAACGCTTCCTGAATTTATTGACTTCGAAGGAAAGCAAATTTTAATTTCGCCCGGCGCTTATCTACCCGAAACCCCGCCAAATTCAAATAATCCGTTAGAGCTTTTCAAAACCCATTGTGGCATTCCATACGTTTGGGGAGGAAAATCTTTTTTTGGCCTGGATTGTAGTGGTCTCGTACAAATATATTTTCGTTGCTTGGGAATTGAACTTCCCAGAGACGCATACCAGCAAGCCAACGTGGGAACCACCATTCATCTGCTTGAAGAATCTAAAACAAATGACCTTGCTTTCTTTGATAATGCTGAAGGTAAAATTACTCACGTAGGTATCATTATACGCAACATGGATCATTTCTCAATTCTGCATGCAAGTGGAGAACTTCGAATAGACGCAATAGACTACAACGGTATTCACAAAAAAAACGCAGGCTATTCTCATAGCCTGCGCCTCATTCAACGTGTAATTATTTAGTTCGATTCAAATGCCTGCTGAATCAGCTGCACCACGTGTGCACGATGAGCCTTTGTCATTGCATTTCCCGAAACATTGGAAGTTTCAAGTTTCTCAATTCGCTTTAATTCCGCTTTCATCATGCTTACACTCGCATGATCATAAGCCATTTTCTCATCAAAACATCT
>CAYSEX010000030.1:0-3726 GCA_964430305.1 uncultured Chryseobacterium sp. | reverse complement strand
GCATATTTTTCAAGAGCTTTCATTGCTGCGCGCTGAGTCGCCTCCGCTACAGGTTCCAATGGCTTTTCTGTTGCACCTTGACCAACATAGGCACGATTAAAATGAACCCCGCCTATTTGTCTTGTCATTACGCGTGTTTGAACAGCATATTCACCGGTAACTACGTTAAACGCTTGCAATAGGTCTGCGTAACTTTCATTGTTCGTCACCAATTTATCTTTCAACCCGGGTAAAACTGTTTTTACCAATTCACAACGCTCAGCACCATATTGAACAGGATCACTTGACAAATCAAAAATATTTACATCAGGATCTATTCCTCTTCCGCTTGAACGCATGTCATCGGCATCATTACCATAGGCCAACTGATGCTCGGTACTTCTCTTGGTAATTTCAAACAAGCGTTTTTGCTCCAACTCTTCATTTTCGAGACTCGGACTGTATCCATATTCAATAACCCATTTGTCATAAGGCCCAACTTTAACATCGCAATACAAGCCTTGTTCCTTCGGGTTAATTTGATAATTAAATGCTGGGTATTCCATAACTGAATTTGCCAAACCTTCCTTTTTCACCTTCTCTACATTCTTGATATCGGCTACACTATGCAACGTTGACGCACGCATGTTATGTGTTAAACCAAGCGTATGCCCTACTTCGTGCAATACCAAGCGGTAAAGCATCTGCTTCACTATTTCCTCCTTTTCTAATTCTGAAGCACCAAGCACGTTGGCTGCAGCAGAACCAAAAACCAGTTGCTGATTACTCATAGAAGCTGCCATACACAAAAACGGATTACGAGCACCATTTCTATTGAGCACTTCAACTTGCTCATCTGTCAACATATTCGCAGACTTGAAAGCCTGATCCATGTACACACGATTGGTCAATGCCACCCATTCCAACATGATATCAGCTCCTAAAATTTCTCCGGTGCGCGGGTTTACAAAGCTTGGTCCATAGCCACCAAATGGCGGTGCTGGAGTTGAAGTCCAGCGCAGTACATTGTAACGAATATCTCCAGCGTCCCAAGTTGCATCATCTGGTTGTTCCAAACATACCACTGCATTTTTAAAACCAGCATATTCGAAAGCTTCATTCCATCTTTCTACTGCGTCTTTTATGATTGGACGAAACTCTTTTGGAGTTGTATTTTCCATCCAAAAAGTAATTGGCTTTACCGGTTCGCTGAGCTTCGCGTTGGCATCTTTTTTCTGCAAATCCCATCTATGAATTACATCTCTCCAAGGAGTAGATGAAGCCACCGTCATATCATTCACCTGGGTTGTAAAATAACCTACTCGTGGATCATCAAATCGAGGTTTGAAATTGTTTTTCGGAACCGAAACAAACGCATGCTGGTATCGAACTGAGATAAACCTTCCATCTTCAATTGCACTTCCACCTGCACCTGGGGTTGACGTCTCATATACATAATCCACAAGCACCTCAGAATTTTCAGCATATGTTCTTATCGATATGACTTTCGATTTCTCCTTACTTAAAGACCCTAAAACGGGGTCAGCACCACGCGGCCCTTGAAACTTCACTAACTGCAATTTTTCTGACAAAAAAAGTGCATCGCCATCTATCAACATGGATAATCCATCCTTACTCACCACCTCTATTTTTTCGGAAGCTAAAACCGGATGATTAATATTTGCTTCCGCTGCTTTTGAAATGGCATTGTTCGGATCGAAATAAAAATTTACATTGGTTTGACGAATTTCAATACGCTCATAATTTTTATGAATTGTCACAATTTTTGAATCGCCATAGGCGCCTCGGTGGTACCCCGATTCAGCTGGAGCGTTTTCAATATAATTGAAATAAATAACCTCTTGATCTAGCTGTTCTTTACGAACTTCCAAATACGTTTTTCCAGTTACCGTGTCTGTATAAAAGTTGAACAAACCCTCTTTCTTCTTGCATTTTTTAATGAGATCGGCGTATTTATCTTCCACTTTCTTTTCTGTTGGTGGTGGCGGATCTTTCTTTTTCTTGAATGGTTCATTGTTCGCCAGTACGAATGTGGCGTTCACTATTGTCAAAGCAACTAGTATAAGTTTTAATTTCATAACATTTAATGTTGAGGCACGAAGATAATTTGAATTACCTTTGCACACTGCTGAATTTAACAACTAAATGGAAGGTCGACCGTGCAATTTGAACTCACCAAAGAACTATTGGCGGACCTGCGCAAGTGGATAGGCGACGGGAAGGATACTTCTTTACATGAATTTACCAAAGATTTGCATCCTGCAGACATTGCAGAGATCATGAATGCCTTGCGGATTGATGAAGGTGTTTATCTGTATCGCATCCTAGACGAAGAAAGAGCCGCTGAGGTAATGCTAGAGCTCGACGAAGATGTTCAAGAACAAATTCTTTCGAATTTAACCTCACGAGAGATTGCAGAGGAATTGATCGAGAATATTGATTCAGACGATGCCGCAGACGTACTCTCAGGATTAAGCGAAGAAAAGCAGGAAGAAGTCATAGCATTACTCGAAGATACAGAGCAAGCGAATGACATTAAAGATCTCTTAACCTACGACGAAGGTACTGCCGGTGCACTTATGGCTGTTGAAATGGTGAAGGTTCAAGCCCAATGGACCGTTGCACAAGCTATTCGTGAAATGAGAAAACAAGCAGAGGACCTAGATAACATTTACACCATTTATGTGGTCAATGACCAAGATCAATTGCTAGGCACACTCTCCATGAAAACCTTGATTTTTGCGAGCGCTAGCATGCGCACAACAATCAAAGAGTTGTATAAAGAAAGTAAAGTTCGATTTGTCAATTATGACACACCCGCAGAAGAAGTATCTCGAGTAATGCAAAAATACGACCTTGTTGTCATACCCGTTTTAGATGATGACGAGCGATTGATCGGTAGAATTACCATTGATGATATTGTTGATGTCATGCAAGAAGAAGCTGACCGAGATTACCAACTTGCCAGCGGTATCTCTGAAGACGTTGAAAGTAGCGACAGTGTATGGACGCTAACAAGAGCGAGACTTCCTTGGCTTTTAATTGGAATGATTGGGGGAATGAGCAGTGCATATATCATTGGTGTTTTTGACATTACGCAAAACCCCGCCATGGCCATTTTCATGCCTCTCATTGCTGCAACAGGCGGTAATGTTGGAGTTCAATCAGCAGCACTTGTTGTAAAAGCATTGGCCAATCAAAGTGCATTGGACGAAACCGTATGGCAAAAATTAGTCAAAGAATTTGGGGTTGGACTTCTGAACGCCACTGTATGCAGTTTGATTTTGTTCGCAGCAAGTCAACTTTTTCATTTTGAATTAATGCTGAGTTTAACAGCATCTATTGCGCTCTTCAGTGTTATTATTTTCGCTAGTCTGAGCGGAACCTTTATTCCATTAATGCTGAATAAGGTTAAAATTGACCCTGCCCTAGCAACCGGCCCCTTCATAACCACAGCAAATGACATTCTCGGACTCATCATATATTTCAGTGTTGGGCATTACTTTTTAAGTCATTACAGTCATTTACCAGAGTCACTATTTTAATGCGAAAGGTATTTTTTTTAGACACCGTGCACTCCTGTTTAGAAGACACATTGAACCAAAAGGGGTTCCTTTGTAAACACCTTTATAATGAGAGCCTCGCAGAAATGAGCCAGGAACTTCATGATGCTTTCGGAATTGTGCTTCGCAGCAGGTGTCAATAGATAAGGTGTTCCTAAATCAC
>CAYSEX010000029.1:0-28054 GCA_964430305.1 uncultured Chryseobacterium sp. | reverse complement strand
AGCAATTCACAACTCACAAATACAATCATTAAACGAACTTATGTTGTTTCGAATATTTCAAAGATCTCAATTAAACAGCAATTCACAACCGTGCAACATCATTCCGAAATCAATTCGACGTTGTTTCGAATATTTCAAAGATCTCAATTAAACAGCAATTCACAACTGAAACCACTCGTAGGTATTGGCTAAGGTGTTGTTTCGAATATTTCAAAGATCTCAATTAAACAGCAATTCACAACGTAACTGATTTGCAGAATGTTCAGAAAGAGGTTGTTTCGAATATTTCAAAGATCTCAATTAAACAGCAATTCACAACCGTGCGTGAGCGCGATATTCTCGCACACAGTTGTTTCGAATATTTCAAAGATCTCAATTAAACTGCAATTCACAACTGAAAACCATCCACAATTCCAATCAAAATTCACAAGAACTTCACTTAATTTGCAGTACTTTCAATTCAAATCATTCACCATGAATAAACTAGTTTTTTTTCTTGCTGCCCTGAGTGCCATGGTCATACTATCTGGATGCCCATACAAATTCAATGTAGCTCTACCCAAAAATGAACACATCAGCAGAAAACTATTGGGTAAATGGGAAACCGTTGACAAAACATTCCACTATACCATTGAGAAAATAGACGGCAAGTCATATCGTATTTACGCCGAAAAATTAAGCAATCATGAAATAGATAAATATGAAGCGCACTTGTCTCAAATAGATCAAGACTACTTCATAAATCTCCTCGATCTCAAAACAAATCAATACCTCATTGCAAAAGTTACACGCGAGAAAAACTTACTCACGCTGTTCTACATTAATGATGAATTCATTCAGAATAAAAAAGGAGGTAACAATTTTTCAAGAGAAGAAGAGTTATTGGGATTCATAAAGGCACATAAAGAGAATCAAGCCATGTATGAAAAAGCTGTAGTTTTAAACCGAATTAAATAACACATCATGACTTTAAAAAATTTCATTGCAATCTGTTTGTTGTTCGGCAGCATTACCGCATCAGCACAATTCACCAAGTACCGTCAGTTCGGTATTAAAGCCGGTATGAACATTAGCAATGTATACACCAATACCCAAAACTACACGACCAAAGATGTAGTAGGAGGTACCGTAAGCCTAACCTATGACCGCGTTCGTGCACGCATTTTTACCTTCGGTTCTGAACTCAATATCATTCAACGCGGATACAACAACGAAGTAGAATTAACCGATGACTTCGGTAACATTACCAGCGTGGTCTCTCTTAAAAACAGATTCAATTACTTCACCATGCCCGTTAAATTGGGTATACAACTGGGAAATGCCATTTACGTTTTTGGAAGCGCCTCTGTTGTTCCTGGTATGATCATTAGCGCATTTGAGGAAATTCCAATTGTTGATCAAGCAGGAAATTTAATTGGCATTGACAAACAAGATGCAACAAGCAATACAACACAATTCGATCTTGCAACACAGCTGGAAGCCGGAATTGGTATTACACGAAAAAACACCAAGTTTTATGTCTCAGGAGCGAAACAAGATTCGTTCATAAACATGTGGAATACCCCAAGTTCTACTTACAACATTAAAAACACCGGATTCATTGTTTCAACCGGTATTAAATGGGAATTTGGAAAAGGTCTCTTGCGTTAATTATTAAAACTCAACAGGGTGCACAATGCATCATGTATCTTTCCTGTCTCTAAAAATGCAATGGCCTTCAAATGAAGAGCCTCTTCAAGTGCACTTGCATTTCCCTCGTGCAACATAAACACGTCACTTAACTCCAAAAGCTTGTATTCGTTCACCGTAGTCTCATCTGGCAAATACTCACAATTGCCTATCATTCCCAAATGATTACCAGTTAACCACTTGCTCTCGCGAATATCGCGTGGTAACGCATCTATACCAATTCCTTTTTTCTCATTGGGTTTGGGAACTTCAAACAAGGCATCTTTCGCACGAACATACCAATCACCACCTGCTCTTGCTACCCAGTCTGCTTTAACTGCGTCTATTCTGCCATTCTCATCAAGTATGTGTTCGGAGACATGAATTTTCACAATTTCACAAATCACCAAATTTCCTGCTCCTCCTTGATCACCCAACTCCATGACTTGTTTTACTTTACACTCCAATTGCACCGGCGATTCTGCCACACGCTTCGGTGTAACCAAGTCAGATGACAAAGCCGTAACACCCGACTTAATAAATTCACTTACACCTGCCTCATATTCTACGCTGCTCAATGAACATTGCTGCACCAAGTCATAATTCACCAAATTAATCACACACTCCGGAACCACTTTTACATTTTCATACGTATGCTTGGTGGTATTGTCGCGCCCCCTGCGAGCTGGAGAGAATATGGCAATGGGCGGATTCGCGGAAAAAACATTGAAAAATGAAAAAGGTGAGAGGTTCTCTCTTCCTTCGGAATCAACCGTGCTAACCCAAGCAATTGGCCTTGGAGCTACACTTCCTAATAAAAGCTGATGCACTTTGGCAACAGGATGTTCTGATGGAATAAATGATGGCATCTTATTTTTTCGATAATGATTCTACGTCGGCAACTGATTCAATGACTTTCTTTTTCAATTCTTCTTTGAATTGAGCAATGCGCTGTAGCAATTGTGCATCACTGGCCCCCATAATTTGAGCAGCTAAAATTCCAGCATTGCGCGCACCATCTAAGGCTACCGTTGCTACAGGAACCCCCGCTGGCATTTGCAAAATACTCAAAACACTGTCCCATCCATCAATGGAGTTACTTGATTTAATGGGAACTCCAATTACTGGAAGGGGAGTCAATGAAGCTGTCATTCCTGGCAAATGTGCTGCTCCACCTGCACCTGCAACAATAACTTGAATGCCTCTACCCGCCGCACCTTTGGCATATTCAAACATGCGATCTGGAGTTCTGTGTGCAGAGACCACGCTAATCTCAAAAGGCACTCCTAAGATTTCCAAGACATCTGCAGCTTCTTGCATAATGCGCAAGTCGCTTTTACTACCCATAATAATTCCAACCATAATTCTGTGAATTGATAGTGCAAAAGTACACGCTTTTCGCCGCTTCGGTTTCAGTTATATTTGAAAACTAAATCTTCAATCATGATTAAGCTTCGATTAACAGCCCTCAGTTTTTTACAATTTTTTATTTGGGGAAGCTGGCTGATTACCATCGCCACTTTTTGGTTTGCAAATAAAGGTTGGGGACCCGAGGAGTTTGGTAAGATCTTCTCAACCATGGGAATTTCCGCTCTTTTCATGCCTGCTATTGCAGGAATTTTGTCTGATCGATTTATCAACGCTGAAAAATTGTATGGTATTCTTCACATTCTAGGTGGAGTAGGTCTATGCTTGGTGCCATTGGCTCAAAATCCAGGAGAAATGTTTTGGTACATTTTATTAACCATGTTGTTCTATATGCCTACCATTTCGCTCTCAAACACGGTCATGTACGCCATTCTTTCAAGAGACAATGAAGTGGATATGGTAAAGGCATTTCCTCCCATTCGCGTGTGGGGTACGGTTGGTTTTATTGTGGCATTGTGGACCATTAGTTTAACCGGACATGAAAGCGATGAATTTCAATTTTACTTGGGTGGAGTAGTCTCTTTTATTCTAGGTATTTATTCGTTTTCATTGCCCGCTTGTCCGCCTCTTGGAAAGAATTTAGAACGCAAAGGATTTTTGCAAGCGTTGGGCTTAAATGCTTTTGCTCTTTTCAAGAATTATCGCTACGCTGTTTTCTTCTTGTTTGCTATGTTGCTTGGGGCTGCGTTGCAATTAACCAATGCATACGGCGATGTTTACCTGCATAGCTTTGATAAGATAGAATCCTTTAAGAATTCCATTGCGGTTCAATATCCTGCCATTATCTCAAGTATCGCTCAGATTTCTGAAACACTGTTCATCTTGGCCATTCCATTTTTCATGAAGCGATTTGGAATAAAGCAGATCATGTTAATTTCCATGATCGCCTGGGTGCTTCGATTCGGATTGTTCGCTTATGGTGATCCAGGAAGTGGATTGTGGATGATAGTAATGTCATGCATTATCTACGGTATGGCATTCGATTTTTTCAATATTTCGGGATCTCTTTTCATAGAGAAAAGTGTTGCTCCAGAAATTCGAGCCAGTGCTCAGGGACTTTTTACCATGATGGTGAATGGAGTAGGAGCAGTGCTTGGAAGTAGAATGAGTGGTTATGTTATGGAAAAATACTTTACAACTTACCATGAAGTAGAAGGGAAGAAGATTCCTGAAATCAATTGGCATGGCACATGGCTATGTTTCACAGCCTACGCTGCAGTGGTTGCTGTGTTGTTCGTTTTGCTTTTCCGAGATAAAAAAGAAATTCAAAAGGCATAAAAAAAAGGGGTGAATTTCACCCCTTTAATTTTTCTATCTCGTCTCGAAGACGAGAGGCCAATTCATAGTCTTCATTGGCCAATGCCTCTTCCAACCTCGCCTCAAGCTCTTCCTTGGTTTGCTTACTGGGTGTTATTTCTTCCAAGTCAAGTTCCAGCTCGTCTTCCAATTCCACATCTTCCTCCAATAAACGCATATCTCTTCCCACTTCATCCATAACCTTCTTTTCACAGAAAATAGGCGCACTGTATCGAATGGCAATGGCCACAGCATCACTTGTTCTCGCATCTATCTCAACCGTCTTGTCGGCACCACGAACTACAATGCGCGCGTAAAAGATACCTTCAATCATTTGGTAGATGTATACCTCTTGAACCACCATTTGAAACTCTTCAGTCAAAGCCACAAACAAATCATGCGTTAATGGTCGGGTGACCGGCATTTTCTCCATGACAATAACAATGCTGTGTGCTTCTGCAGGACCAATAACAATCGCCAAACTGCGGTTACCATTGGTTTCACTTAACGCCATAACATAGGCACCATTGGTAGCACTACTTGGAGTAATGTCTATTAACTCAAGTTGAATGCGATCTGCCATTACTTCGTGGCATTAAACGCTTTGGCAGCTGCTATCAATTGCGGAACAACCTCAAAAGCATCACCAACAATTCCATAGTCAGCAGCCTTGAAAAATGGAGCTTCTGGATCTTTGTTGATTACAACAATGACCTGACTTCCATTTACACCAGCCAAATGCTGTATAGCCCCGCTAATACCTACTGCAATGTATAAATTCGGACGTATGGCAATTCCAGTTTGTCCTACGTGCTCATGATGAGGACGCCATCCAATATCTGAAACCGGACGTGAACAGGCTGTTGCAGCGCCCAATTCTTTTGCTAATTCTTCAATGATACCCCAGTTTTCAGGACCTTTCATTCCTCTTCCAGCACTTACAACTTTATCAGCCTCTGGTAATGGAATTCCCTCTGCCGATTCAAGCTTAACTTCTTTCACTACCACTCGAGCAACAGGCACCGAAACGTCAAAAGCTTCAACCGCACATGGAGCACCTGTAGTATGAACACCGTAAGCGTTCGGTAATACAGTTACCACTTGCTTCTCTGAGGTAATGTTCACATGCGCAATGGCCTTGCCACTAAATACATTCTTTTTCACGGTGGTACCCTGCGGAATGGCAGTTGCTCCAGAGACTATTCCCGCATTCCAACGCACAGCTATGCGCGGTGCAGCAGACTTTCCAGTTGTATCGTGCGACAAGACAATGGCATTTGCGGCTGATTTTTCAGCAGCAGCAATTACCAATGTGGTGATTTGTTCTCCATCTGCAGCTCCTAAAGAAGCAAGATGTAAAACCTGATTGCAACCGTAGTTTCCAAGAGCCGCTGCATCTATTTGACCATGGGTAATGGCAGTGCAAGAACCACCAACCGATTTTGCCCAAGCAGAAGCAAAGGAAACGGCTTCAAGAGCTGATTTTGGAAATTTACCGTTCTGATTTTCAGCAAATACAAGTATGTTCATTTTCTTAAATTCTTGAGAGGTTTATATCACTTTGGCTTCGGTATGCAACAACTGAATTAATTCAGCTGCATTCTCTGGTGCAATAAATTTACATGCACCTTTCGCGGGTGGCATTTCAAAGTTTTTAACCGACGTGTTGGCCTCAACGCCTGCTGGTGTTATGACTTGCAATGGTTTCGTTCTTGCACTCATAATTCCCTTCATATTCGGAATGCGTTGCTCAGCCATACCCTTAGCAGCACTTATTACAGCGGGAAGTGTAACTTCCAAAACTTCAACTCCGCCAGCTATTTCTCTTTCACATGTGGCTTGGTTTCCTGTCACATTCAATTTAGATGCAAGTGTTACATATGGAAGACTTAACATTTCCGCCAACATACCGGGAACAATAGATCCATTGTAATTGATGGTTTCTTTTCCAGTTAGAATCAAATCAAAAGCTTGGTCTTTCGCATAATCTGCAATGTGCTTGGCCACACTTAATGCATCTGTTTCGGGTGCATCAATTCGAACTGCATCATCGGCTCCAATGGCCAATGCCTTACGAATAATTTGTTCATAATCGCTTCCACCAACGGATATCACCGTTACACTTCCGCCTTGCGCCTCTTTCAACTCCAACGCACGAACAAGTGCATACCACTCATCATACGGATTCACAATGAAAGTGACGCCTGCCTCATCAAAAGATGTGTTGCCATTCGCAAAGGCAATTTTAGACGTGGTGTCTGGCGCTTTACTGATACAAACTAATAGTTTCATTTTTACTTTTTTTCGGTTTGCAAATGTACGAATTATTGAATCATTTCTAACTGACGAGCCACCTTTTGAAGGATTTCAAAAACAGTTTCTGCCATTACATTTTCACTATCTAATGTGGGGTTAATTTCAGTGAATTCCAAACAACAGGTACGCTCATTTTGAAGCAATTCCAAAATAAGATCTGCTGCCTCACGCTCATTAATTCCTCCTTTTACCGGAGTGCCAGTACCTCTAGAAACGGTAGGATCCATGCTGTCTACATCAAAACTGATATAAACTTTATCACATGCACTGAGATATCGCATAATCTCTCTGCTAAGCTTGGTTATACCGGTCTTACGAACTTCATTCGTAGATACCACCTTCACTTTATTCGCTTTAATAAGCGCAGCCTCCTGCTCTTCAAAGTCGCGCAAAGTGACATAAACCAAATCACGGTATTCAATTTTTGGAGACATGTCGCCCACATTTTTGAGCATTTCCCATAGTTCAATGGTTTCATAATCTAAATCATTGAGCTTTTCTTCAATGTTGTCTTCATTCAATGAAGCAGCCAAAGGCATACCATGCAGGTTGCCGCTTGGGCTAGTATATGGGCTATGCAAATCGGCATGAGCATCAATCCAAATTACACCAATGCGCGATTCTGGATAGGCCATTCTCAAACCTGCCAAAGTACCACCAGCATTGCTGTGATCTCCAGATAAAAGAAGTGGAAACTTTCCATCGCGAAGGGTATCACGCACCGCCGCACCAATCCGCTCATACATTTTCAAAACGGAACGAATGTGTTTGGCGTAACGACTACCCGGAGTATTGTGCAAAGCTTGATTGTCATGAGGTATAACAATGCTTCTGTATTTTTTGAAGAACCCGGATCTAAAATCCAATGCGGCTATTTTCAGCGCATCCATTCCTAAACTGGATCCACGAGTTCCTGCACCAACTTCACTCGGAACCTCAATTAATCGAATGGTTTTTGCTTTTTTCGAAGTCATGCTGCAAAGATAGGTGAGGGGCTAGCCAAACGCTATGAAAAACAAATGGAAATTGACTTATTTTTCAACCCAATGCAAGGCATACATGTCCAAATGCGAATACATCTTTTCAAAATCGGAGCGGTCGCCGTAATAGGGATCCTCAACCGTATTTCTATTTATGTCGTAAAAAAACACCTTCGCCTTGTCATTTTCATTTCGGGCCAACCTCAGAACATCTCGCTCATTGTTTTCGTCCATCACTAAAATGTAATCAAATTGATCAAAATGAAAGGATTGAAATTGTTGCGCCCGATGTTGATTGATGTCAACTTGGTTCAGACTGCCAATCTCAATGGATCTGCGATCCGCTTTTGAACCCACATGGTAGTTCGCAGTGCCAGCGCTTTCAACATGAATGGCTATACCAACATCTGCCGCAACTTTTCGAATTATTCCTTCAGCCAAAGGCGACCTACAAATGTTTCCTAAGCAAACACATAAAATCCGTTTCATGATTGGCCTATGATAAAAACCACATTGCGTTTAGAAAAATCCCAATTTAAAGAACGCCACTCTTCAATGGTTTTGGTAAGTACGTATCCATTTTGTGAATGCACATCACATCCAATGCACAGTTTGGTATGAGCAGCTAAACTTTCTCTGGCGTCGTTAAAAACATGTTGATTCCGGTAGGGGGCATCCATGAAAATTTGAGAGCTTCCATATTCTGCCGACATGCGTTCAAATTGTTTCAATTTTTTAACGCGTTCGTTTCGCTCTCGTGGCAAATAGCCATTGAATTGAAATTGTTGACCGTTCAAACCGCTTGCAGCCAGGGTTAAAATCATGGCATTGGGACCAGTTAAAGGAACAACAGATATCAATCTTTCGTGGGCAGCTGCAACCACTTTGCTTCCTGGGTCGGCAATACAAGGCATTCCAGCTTCGCTTAAGACACCCGCATGAGCGCCTTCCAAAAGCGGAGACAACAATGAATCAAAATCGAAATGCTTCGAGTGTTCATTGATGACATGAAAGGTAACTTCTTCAAAATCGGCAGTAAAACCCATCTTTCGAAGAGTTCTTCTGGCGGTTTTCACCTCTTCAACAAAAAACAATCGAATTTCTGAGATTAATTCCAAATGAAATGGAATGTGATCATATTCATGTTGATCTCCAATGGGAGTGGGAATCAGGTATAAGGTACCTGTATTTTTTTTCATATCGCGAAAATAGAAAAGGCAGTTCTAAAACTGCCTTTTATTTAGGTAATTGTCTTGATTTACTACAAATCTTCGAAACTTATTTCGTCTGAAGAGGTTGCAGGTTTTTCATCATTTGCAGTGTTCGAATATTCAGAAGTGTTTTCAGAACTATACTCGGTAGACTTGTAATTTCCACTTTCTTGCAATGAACGAATGTGGTCAATGGTGTCTTGTAAACCTTCAATGAATTTATCGAAGTCTTCTTTGTACAAGAAAATTTTGTGCTTTTCATAATTGGCTTGTCCTGATTCCGAAAAACCAGCACGCTTGCTCTCAGTAATGGTCATGAATAAATCATTCCCTTTGGTTGTCTTCACATCGAAGAAGTATTTACGCTTTCCAGCACGAACCTCTCTTGAGAAAACATCATCTCTGTAATTGCCTCCCTCTGCCATAACAATGAATTTTGGTTAGTAGTTTTTTTGGTTAAGTTTCTCAAAAATAAAAAAATTCTTTACAAAACAAGCACCCCCTTCATTTTTTTCAAAAATTATTTAAAAGCGGGAGAGAGGCGGTATCTATCCTCGCCGTAAAAGGCGTAAAGGTCATTCATAATACGCACTACTTCATGCTTACCCCATTTTCTTCCCCACTCAATGAGTCCCATGGGGTAATTAACACCTTTGGTCATGGCCAAGTCTAAATCGGTTTCATTGGCTAACCCTGTGCGAAGTGCCTCATAAGCCTCATTAATGAGCATGGCTAAAATGCGCTCACTTATCTGCTCGGTCATTAACTTCCCAAATTTCTCAGTGCTGTTTTTTTGTTCAACGTATTCATAGTAACCTCTTCCTGTCTTTCGTCCATACCAACCAGCTTGCACATAGCGCAATTGAGTAGTAGAGGGTTTGTATTTCGGATCAAAATAATTAGCAGCAAAAACACTCTCTGTTACAGCATAATTCACATCATTACCAATCAAATCCATCAACTCAAAAGGACCCATCTTAAAACCAATACCTTTCATGGCTTCGTCAATTTCAAAAAATGTAGCTAGGCCTTCATCATGAATTCTCAATGCCTCGCTGTAATAAGGACGAGCCAATCTATTGACAATAAATCCGGGTAAATCCTTTGTTACTACAGGTACTTTTTTCCATTTGTGAATGGTTTCAACCACTCGCGGAATCAAATCAGCGTTGGTTTGCAAGGCCGGAATAATTTCAACCAAAGGCATAATAGGAGCTGGATTGAAAAAGTGAATTCCTAGAACTCTGGTCGGATTCGTACATGCCTTTGCAATAGCGGTAATGCTAATGCTCGAGGTATTACTGGCAATAATAGCGTTGGGTAAGAGAGCATCAAGTTCAGAAAATACAGCTTGTTTAACCTCTAAATTTTCTACAATGGCCTCAATGACCCAATCGCAATCGGCTAAACCAGATAACGTATCTGTAGTTGTCAATTGAGACAAAGCGTTTTGTTTTGTGCTTTCCGTGATTTTATTTTTTTCAATCAATTTGGTCATTTGAAGGCCAATGTTTTCAACGGCTTTAGCTACCGAATTTTGGTTTTGATCAAACAAGCAAACGTGTTCACCAGCCAATAATGCAACTTGTGCAATTCCTGAGCCCATGGCCCCGGTCCCAATTATTCCAACTTTCATTTCACAAATTTCGTTTAGATTTGAATAAATGAAGTCATTTTACCTCATAATTTTCTTTGGAATGGGTTTGATGTATAGTCAAGCTCAATCACCAGACGTATTCCTCAGCTATGCTGAAGATGCCATGGAGTCTAAGCAATGGCCCATTGCATTTGAATGGGCCAAACAAGCGTATGATTCCGATACAACCTCATTTGAAGCCCAAGCAGTATTGGCAGTTTGTGCATATGAAATAAAAGAATTTGAATTGAGCTCACGTCTTTTTTTACGCATGAATGCCAAAGATCTTGGACAATTGCAACCCGATGCGTTGTTTTATGTGGCAAGTGCTAAAAAGCAAATGGGGGAATATGAAGAAGCAGAAATTTATTTTCGAAGTTTTCTGAAAAAATCAAAATCTACCAATCCGTATTTTAAATCAAAAGCCAAACAAGAAATAAAAAACTGTGTTTGGGCCAAAGAATATGTTGGAAGAATTGATAGTCTTCATCACTATCGACTTCCGCAAAAATACCAACACAAGGAGGCCGATATATTACCTCGCGTTACTGGAGATGATGTGCATTTCTATTTCAAGAGCGAAGACCATTGGCAAGGTGCTTTCATTCAAGACACATCAGTTGTTGTAGAGTCAAATCCAGAAATCCTAGCTGTAAGTGTTTTAGATCGTTTGGCAGTTGGTATTTCCAATAAAAACGGCATTCCGAAATTGGTAGAATGTCAATTGAACAAAGATTCGCTTTGGACTACAAAAAAAGAAATTGAATTGTTGAATGAAGATGGGGGTTATATAGGTATGCCTTGCTTAGCCAATATAGAAGGAATTACCACTTTGTTTTTTGTTTCAGATAGAGAAGGAGGTGAGGGTGGAAAAGACATTTGGATTTCACGTCTTCAAAAAAATGGAACTTGGCAAAAACCATTCAATGCCGGAAAAAAGGTCAATTCACAAGATGATGAGTTGTCTCCGTTCTATGCCCAAGAGCGACTTTTTTTCAGTTCATCGTGGCTTGAAGGTTTCGGAGGATGGGATGTATATTATGCAGAAGGTAAACCGGGTTCATTTGCTTTGGCAACAAATGCTGGGAAACCCATTAATTCAAACTTTAATGATTGGGGGCTAAGTATCTACCCTGAAAAAAACATTGGATTTTTTGCTTCTGATCGTCCGCTGAATGATTCTACTTCCTTGCCACCGTGTTGCACAGATATTTATGCATTTGTTTGGCAACCTAAATTGGATTCCATTCCAACTAAAAAAGATTCATTGATGATGGTTGTTACCGATGTGAATATGCAATTGCCTATAAAACTATATTTCCACAATGATGAACCCAACCCTAACTCATTAGACACCCTCACCACCTTTACTTTTCTTGAGACTACCACGAATTACTTCAGTCTTAAAAGTAAGTACATTACTAAACTAACCGAACAAGAAAAAGACAATAAATTCATTGAAGAAGAAGTGAGTGCTTTTTATGAAAATGAATTGCAACAAGGCATTGATAAATTGGCCAAACTGGAAAAAGATATTTTAACAGAATTGAAAAAGGGCAGTCATGTGCGTGTTACGGTAAGAGGATTCGCCAGCCCCAGAGCGGCCAGCGACTACAACAGAAGAATTTCTTTGCGAAGAATTTCATCAATAAGAAATCAGTGGATGCAAGATCCTCGATTTACACCTTATTTTCAATCTGGATCTCTTGAGTTGGTTGGTATTCCATTCGGTGAATCAAAAGCGGCGAGTGATGTTAGTGATGATATTTCGAATGAGAAGAAAAGTATTTATAGCAAAGGAGCTCGACTTGAACGCCGAGTGGAAATTGAACGCGTAGAAATTGAACGAATTTTGGCCGATTCAATCTGTATTAAGTGGAATGAGACGCTCAGCTATTTGGGTAAAGTGCAACCAGGCAGCCAACATGTGATCTCTTTTGAATTAACCAATTGTGGAAATACAACCTTATACATTGAAGACGTAGAATCGAGCTGCGGATGCACGATACCTGAAGTGACAACCACAGAAATATCTCCAAAAGAAAAGGTGACCATAAAGGCCACCTATACTGTTTCTCAAAAAAGCGAAGGGAAAGAAATTCGATTTGTTTCAGTCAATATCAAAGGTCTCCCCACTCAAATTTTGACTATTGAATCCATTGTTACTCGCTAGCACTTGCATGTACCACTTTCATTTGAATGTCTTTTAATTCCTCATTCCAATCTACTTGAAGCGTATCGCCGGGCTGAATATTACTGTTAATAATCTCTTCAGCAAGCGGATCTTCTAGATATTTCTGAAGAGCTCTGCGCAATGGTCGTGCACCGAATCGTTCATCAAATCCTTTTTCCGCAATGAAATCTTTGGCTTCGTCTGTTAAGGAAATGTGGTATCCAAGATCTGTAATTCTGCGGAATAATTTTGCCAATTCAATATCAATGATCTTATGAATGTCTTCTTTCTTCAAAGCATTGAAGACAATGATGTCATCTACGCGATTCAAAAATTCTGGAGAGAATGCTTTGCGTAAGGCAGATTCAATAACACCTTTTTTGTTGTCATCTTCTTGTTTTTCTCGAGAAGATGTTCCGAAGCCTACACCCGTTCCAAAATCTTGCAGTTGACGCGCACCAATGTTTGAGGTCATGACAATTACGGTATTTTTAAAATCAATCTTTCTACCTAAACTGTCTGTCATTTGTCCATCATCAAGAGCTTGAAGCAACAAGTTGAATACATCTGGATGTGCCTTCTCAATTTCATCTAACAAGATAATGCTGTATGGTTTGCGACGAACTTTCTCAGTTAACTGACCACCTTCTTCATATCCAACATAGCCGGGAGGCGCACCAATTAAGCGAGAAACGGCAAATTTCTCCATGTACTCACTCATGTCAATACGAATCAAAGCTTCTTCCGTATCGAACATATACTTGGCTAATTCTTTCGCTAATTGCGTTTTACCAACCCCTGTTGGACCCAAGAAGATAAAGGAACCAATGGGTCTATTCGGATCTTTCAAACCTGCTCTATTGCGTTTGATAGCACGAACCACTTTTACAATGGCTTCGTCTTGACCAATTACCTTACCCTCAAGTTCTTTATCCATTTTCGCCAAACGTCCGCTTTCTGTTTCGGCTACTTTTTGAACAGGAATACCTGTCATCATGGCTACAACCTCTTCTACATTGGCCGCAGAGACTTCAGTGCGCTGATTCTTGGTATCTTCTTCCCATTTTTTCTTAGCCGTTTCTAATCTTGTCTCTAGTGCTTTTTGTTTGTCTCGAAGCTGCGCTGCTTCTTCATACTTCGCACTGCGCACTACTTTTAATTTTTCTTCCTGAATGCCCTCAATTTCCTTTTCAATTTCAATAATTTCTTTTGGAACGGAAATGTTCTGAAGGTGAACGCGTGAACCAACTTCATCTAACGCATCAATGGCCTTGTCTGGAAGGTGACGATCTGTAATGTATCGAGAAGTTAATTTCACACATGCCTCAAGTGCATCTTCGGTGTATTTCACATTGTGATGATCTTCATACTTGTCTTTGATGTTATTCAAAATCTGAATGGTCTCATCTATGGTGGTCGGGTCAACTACCACTTTTTGGAAGCGACGTTCTAAAGCACCATCTTTTTCAATGTATTGTCTGTACTCATCCAAGGTTGTTGCTCCAATGCATTGAATTTCACCCCGAGCCAATGCAGGCTTAAACATATTACTTGCATCTAAACTTCCACTTGCTCCACCTGCACCAACAATGGTGTGAATTTCATCAATGAATAAAATAACATCGGGTGATTTTTCCAATTCATTCATGACCGCTTTCATGCGCTCTTCGAATTGACCACGGTATTTCGTTCCAGCAACAAGAGAGGCAATGTCTAGGGTCACCACACGCTTGTCAAACAAAACACGTGATACTTTTTTCTGAATAATTCGAATGGCAAGTCCCTCTGCAATAGCGGACTTACCAACACCGGGCTCTCCTATAAGTATGGGGTTATTTTTCTTTCTACGTGATAAAATCTGCGAAACACGTTCAATTTCTTTCTCTCTTCCTACAATGGGATCCAATTTGCCTTCACCAGCAAGTTTGGTTAAATCCCTACCAAAATTGTCTAATACAGGCGTTTTACTTTTGCTGTCGGTTGGTTTTTTCGCTGTACCACCACTTCCTCCAGTGAATGGACGATCATCATCATCGTCGTCAGCAGCGGGAAATTCAGCTCTAGGTAGGTCACTTGAGCGCAAAGAATCTTCATCATCAAATTTCTCAATTTCACTCATTACAGATTGGTGACTAACCCCCAATGGTTCAAGTGTTTTGGTTACTACGTTATCAGGGTCTTTTAAGATGGTCATTAAAAGATGCTCCGTGTTCACAATGGATTTACGTTGAGATTTTGCTTCAATATAAGAAAGCTTTAAAATACGTTCTGCCTGTTTAACAAGGGCTATACCGCTTGCGGTTGGAGCAGAAGTAGCATTGTTTCGAATTACAGATTCTATACTTTTACGAAGGAAGGCCAAGTCAATGCCAAGTGAACTCAATATACGTGTTGCGGTGCACTCTTCATCGCGCAAAATCCCAAGCATAAAATGCTCTATACCAATGTAATTGTGCCCCAATCGGAGGGCCTCCTCTCTACTGTAGCGCAGTACCTCTTGCACCTGTTCTGAAAACTTTGCGTCCATAATTTATTTGTTTATCTGTACAACATTTCAAAAGTATACGTTTCAATGCCGAATTTTTCGGAAACAATTTCGAATTTTCCACAGCATTTTTTGCATTTGTGAATAACTATACCAAAGTTGCAAATCTGTCGAATTGACATTCGGAAGTATCTTCGCATTTATGCACCTGCAGTGGGTGTTTACTATCAATAAAGAATATGGAAGCCGGAGAAAAAATTATTAAAATCAACATCGAAGATGAAATGAAATCTGCCTACATCGATTATTCGATGTCGGTGATTGTGAGTAGAGCACTGCCAGATGTGCGCGACGGATTGAAGCCAGTGCACCGTAGGGTGTTGTATGGCATGTTAGATCTGGGTGTATTATCAAATAGACCTTACAAGAAATCTGCTCGTATTGTTGGAGAAGTATTGGGTAAATACCACCCACATGGCGACTCATCGGTTTATGACACCATGGTGCGTATGGCGCAGCACTGGTCTTTGAGATATCCGTTGGTTGATGGTCAAGGTAACTTCGGAAGTATGGATGGTGATAACCCCGCTGCCATGCGTTACACCGAAGCACGTCTTCGCAAATTGGCTGAAGAATTATTGGAAGATTTAGAAAAAGATACCGTTGACTTCCAACCCAACTTCGATGATTCATTGGAAGAACCACGTGTGATGCCAGCCAAAGTACCGAATCTTTTATTGAACGGTGCAAGCGGTATTGCAGTGGGTATGGCAACAAACATGGCACCTCACAACTTAACCGAGGTGTGCGATGGTATTGTAGCCTACATCAACAACCAAGACATTACCACCGAAGAGTTAATGAATCACGTGAAAGCTCCTGATTTTCCAACGGGTGGTGTTATTCACGGAATCGAGGGCGTGAAATCTGCTTATGAAACAGGAAGAGGTCGTGTGGTTATTCGTGCGAAAGCGAGAATTGAAGAAGTTGATAATAGAGAATGCATTATTGTTGACGAAGTTCCATTCCAAGTGAATAAAGCCGATATGGTTAAAAGAACCTGGGAACTGGTTCAAGAAGGAAAAATAGAGGGTATTTCTGAAATTCGTGATGAGTCTGATCGAAAAGGTGTTCGCGTAGTTTATGAGTTGAAGCGCGATGCAATTTCAAACGTAGTGCTGAATAATTTGTACAAGCACACTTCATTACAAACATCATTTTCAGTAAATAACATTGCATTGGTTAACGGACGTCCTGAAGTCCTAACCTTGAAAGCAATGATCAAACATTATGTGGAACACCGTCATGAGGTGGTAACACGTAGAACACAATTTGAATTAAAGAAAGCGGAAGAACGGGCGCATATTTTAGAAGGATATCTTATTGCTTTAGACAATTTAGATGCGGTGATTGCATTGATTCGAGCATCACAAACACCTGATGAAGCTAGAGATGGGTTAATGTCGAATTTTGCCTTATCGGATATTCAGGCAAAAGCCATTCTTGAGATGCGTTTGCAACGATTAACCGGATTGGAGCGCGATAAGATTCGTCAAGAACACGCAGAGTTGATGGAGTTAATCAATAAGCTCAAGGCCATTCTTGCAAGTGAAGAATTGCGCATGGGCATCATTAAAGATGAGTTAGCCTATTTAAAAGAAAAATTTGGTGACGAACGTCGCTCTCAAATTGAATTCTCATCGGCAGATCTAAGTATTGAAGATATGATTCCAGATGAAGCAATGGTTGTGACCATTACGCATGCGGGTTATATCAAGCGTACAAACCTCAACGAATACCGCACACAAAGCAGAGGTGGAGTAGGAGCAAAAGGTACCACAGCGAGACAAGAAGATTTTGTTGAACATATTTTCACCGCCACCAACCACGACTATCTACTCATCTTTACCATGAAAGGAAGATGTTTCTGGATGCGCGTATTTGAAATTCCGGAAGGAAATAAAACAGCCAAGGGCAGAGCCATACAAAACATGATTCAGATTGAACCTGATGACAAAGTGTTGGCTTACATTCCGGTGAAAGATTTGAACAACGAAGAGTACGTGAATTCGAATTATGTCATTCTATGTACGAAACAAGGCTTAATTAAGAAGACCGCTCTTGAAGCATACAGCAGACCAAGAGCCAGTGGAATCAATGCAATTACCATTGTTGATGGCGATGAGTTGTTGCAAGCTCGATTAACAACGGGTCAGTCTGAAATTATCATGGGAACCAAAGACGGTAAGGCCATTCGTTTCCCGGAAAATACTGTTCGCGCCGTTGGAAGAACTGCACAAGGTGTGAAAGCTGTGTCACTCGGTAGTAATGAAGACGAAGTGATTGGAATGGTATGCGTAGATGATCCAAATAGCGATATTCTAGTTGTTTCAGACAAAGGTTTCGGTAAACGTTCTTCATTAGAAGACTACCGTATCACCAACCGAGGTGGTAAGGGAGTAAAGACAATTAATATTACCGATAAAACAGGACCATTGTGCGCCATACTTTCGGTAGATGACGCTTATGATTTTATGATCATCAATAAAAGTGGAATTGCTATTCGACTAAGTGTTGAGGAATTGCGTGTAATGGGAAGAAATACACAAGGTGTGAAATTGATTAACTTAAGAAATAACGATGCAATTGCAGCAGTTTGTGCGGTGATCAAAGACGAAGAAGGAGAGGAAGCTACCGAAAATGGTGAAGATTTGACCGATACTGAATCAACAGATAATTCAAACACAACAGAAGAATAACTTAGAAATCGGATTTTTGGCAAGCTCATTGCCAATCCGAAAATGAAATCTAAATCAAAATGAAAAAATTGTTGTTACTCGGTGCTTTTGTGATGTCATTGGCAACACAAGCGCAAAAAAAAGAATGGACCAGTGCATATAACGCCAACAAGGATGGCGACTTCGTTAGTGCCCTGAAATACATGGGTGAGGCTGCTGGTTATCCAGAGTCTTTAACCAAAGAAAAGCATTTCCGTTACTACGGAGAGATTTACATGAATATCGCATTGGATAGCACATATATGGCGCAGTATCCGAATGCATACTTCGATGCTTTAGCAAATTACAACAAAGCATTAGAGCTCTCTAAAGACTACGAAAGAGAAATCAAAACTTCTGTTGAGCGATCAAGAAGCATTATGGAAGCCAAAGCAATTGCTGCATACAACGCTAAAAACACATGTCTAGCCGGAGACTACTATAAAAAACTACAAAGCAGTGGTGCAATGTTTGGTGTCAATGATACCTTGTGGTATTACTACGGTGGTATGTGTCAGCAGGCATGCGGTAACTTTGATGATGCTATTGCTTCTTATGAAAAAGCTGGTAGTCTCAATTTCGAAATTGGATACTGCTACAGTCAAATAACAACCATGCTTCTTTCACAGGGTAAAAAAGATGAGGCCATTGCCAAACTTCAGGCAGCACGTTTGTTATACCCAAAAAATGTAGATATTTTGCGCAGTGAGGTCAATATATATATTGATGCTAAAGATTATCAAAAAGCTTTGAATCTGTTAGAAGAATTGTCAAAAGCAGACCCATCGAACGAAAGCATTTGGTTTGTGTTAGGCGTTACATATGAAAAAAACGAAAAGTGGGCAGAAGCTGAAAATGCTTACGCCAAAGCGTTGGAAGTGAAATCCGATTACTTCGATGCACTCTACAATCTTGGAGTAATTTGGTACAACAAAGGAGTATCAAAATCGAAAGAATGTGACGGAATTCGTGGCGATGCTTACCAACCTTGTTTGGTAGAAAAGCGCGCAATATTTGCGAAAGCTGCAGAGTATTTTGAACGCACACGCGCCATTGATGCATCTGATGAGAATTTGAAAAAAGTACTCATTGAATGCTACCGCAAATCAAACCAAGCTGATAAAGCAGAAGGCGTGAAGTAAATGATTTACATGGAATAAAGAAAGGCTCCTGATTGGAGCCTTTTTTAGTTATTAACATTTTTTTTTTCGATTTAATTCTGCTGTGTATTTGCATGAAACATCTGAAACATGCAAAATTGGACTGATCTCATAAAAAGTTCTTACCAACGCGTCTTAGAAAATGAAGCTGCACATCCGGTTAGTTTTTTCACCGGTATTGAATTGTGGGACAAACACGGTGGAATAAAATCGGGTGAATTAACACTCTTAGCCGGAAATCACATGTCGGGTTGCACCACCATGGCCATACAAATTGCTTTGAGTAATGCAGCCAAGGGTATACCTGTACTTTACCTGAGTTCCGACCTATCTCCAGAACTTTTTCTCTACAGATGTTTCAGTTATTTGGCTCAAGAACCCTTGCCTCCGTTTGAAGAACTTATTCTTGACGCTACTTACTGGGATGCACTTTGCTACAAATACATTGACTTGGTAAAGTCAGAACATTTCTACTTCTATCATTTCAATGAACCTGAATTGCATGAAGCCATGAAAACGTTCATTCGATTTCGAGAAAAATACGACAATGGATTGCTGATTGTGGATCGATTCAAATATGATTATGCACAAGACAAAACCGAGGCTAAAATGCTTTTGGCTTTCACCGAAGGTGTCATGCAAGATATCATAGGATCAAAACGCGGAGCGCTGCTTGTAGCTCACTCAGAAATGGAAGCGTTTCATCCCGATGTAGAATTTTTTCCGCACTTGAATCGTGTAGCCTTTTGGCGCTTGTGTGCAGAATATATTTCAAGAACCTTAGTCATGAAAAGAAACGTGCATCAGTGGAATTCAGGCGGGTTTTATCAACCTCCGCATCTCTCTACCACGGAAGCAGGTATCATGAACGATAAACGTTGTGCCAATGACAGCGAGAGAATTTACTTGCACAAAGGGCATTGTAAATTCTACTCACCATCTGACCCTGTAATTAAACCACTACTTGATGACGAATATCCCTTTTAATTATCGCGTGAGCGCATACAATTCAACAGCAGGGAAGGAGCTGTATTGATTCAAAAAGCGGTGCTTCCAACCAACGTTATTTCCTGGCAAATGGTGAAAGATATCAGAAAAATTGGTGCAGCGATCTTTCATGTAATTCCGAAATGAAAATTGATCAATGTCACTTAAACTAGCAAAAGCAAGCAAACAACGCAACGTGGCAATATTCAGTTTGTCAAACAAATGCCAACGAGACAAAGGACCATTCATGACATGCACACGTCCGTCCTTTAAAAAAACAACCATGCATTCACCATTCTTTCTCAAATGAGTCATTTTACCCGGCTCGTATTGTGAGGTGTGCTCATGATGGCTAAATCCAACTTGTGGCTTGAAACCATTTTGTGTGAAAATTTTCCACAATTGTGGACTTGCATTGAAAATCGGTAAGAAGTCACTCGCCGACTCGCTAAAATAGGGGTTCTCTGTTTTCATGAGACGAATATTCTGAGTCGAGTTGTAATGGATTTACGAGATGAATTTTTTTGAAAAAAAAAGAAGATTATTTGACTTAGTGTAAAAAATACACTAAGTTAGCCATCGATAATAAAATATGAATCAACACAACATTAAACGAATAGGGGTACTCACCAGCGGTGGTGATGCACCTGGCATGAATGCCGCATTGCGGGCTGTAGTTCGCGCATGTGCGTTTCATCAAATAGAAGTGGAAGGTGTTTTTCAAGGATATACCGGCCTTATTGCCGGAGATTTCAAAAGACTCAATGAACGATCTGTTGCTCGCATTTTAGGTCGTGGTGGTACCATATTAAAATCATCCAGGTCTAAAGAATTCATGACCACTGAAGGAAGAGCTAAAGCCATTGATCAAATTAAAAAACATCATGTAGATGCCCTAATTACCATAGGTGGAAATGGAACATTCACAGGTGCACATAAATTATTTGAAGAATCGGGAATACCAGTCATGGGAATTCCAGGTTCAATAGACAACGATTTATTTGGAACCGACCACTGCATAGGCTTTGATACGGCCACCAATACAGTTGTTGATGCGGTAGATAAAATTCGTGATACAGCAACTTCACACAACCGCATCTTTTTTGTTGAAGTGATGGGAAGAAATAGTGGTTTCATTGCACTTAAAGCCGGCATTGCTGCTGGTGCAATTGCCATTGTATTGCCTGAAGACGAAATGACTGCAGATGAACTCATGCAAATTCTCAGATCAAGTGAAGACAGTGGTAAATCAAGTTCCATTGTTATTGTTGCAGAAGGTGCGAAGAGCGGTAGTGCCTATGAATTAGCTAAAAAAGTAACTGACAATAATCCCGATTACGATACACGAGTTACTGTGCTTGGTCATCTTCAACGAGGAGGAGCACCTAGCTGCTACGATCGCGTTATAGCTTCTCGCATGGGCGTAGCTGCCGTGGAAGGTCTATTACAAGGTAGAAAAGATGTAATGGTTGGTTTGGTGAATGATAGAGAAACTTACACGTCGTTAGAGGAAAGTATAAATCGAGCGAACCTTCCCAACAGAGATGAATTAAGAATTGCCAGAATTTTGGCTATATAAAAAAGAATTATGAAACGAATAGCAATCAATGGATTTGGTAGAATTGGACGCGTATGCTTCCGTCACCTTTTAAAAAATGAACATGTTGAAGTTGTTGCAATCAATGACTTAACAGACGTTAAAACACTCGCTCACCTGTTGAAATATGACAGCATTCACGGAAGAGTGACGGCTGAAATCACGTGCACTGACGACTCGTTAGTAGTAAATGGAAAAGCAATTCGTGTTTACGCCCAAAAAGATCCTGCTCAACTGCCTTGGGCCGAGATTGGCGTAGATGTAGTCATTGAAAGCACAGGCTTTTTCACAGATGATCAGTCTGCAGGTAAGCACATTCAAGCTGGAGCAAAAAAAGTAATTATTTCAGCACCTGCTACAGGTAATGTAAAAACCATAGTTCTTGGTGTAAATGATGATCAACTTACTTCTGAAGATCACATTGTTTCTAACGCATCATGTACCACCAACTGCCTAGCTCCAATGGCCAAAGTACTAAATGATAAATTTGGAATAGAAAAAGGATACATCACCACCGTTCATGCGTATACCGCCGATCAACGCTTACAGGATGCACCTCATAAAGATTTACGCAGAGCCAGAGCAGCGGCATTGAGCATGGTACCTACCAGTACCGGTGCTGCAAAGGCAGTGGGACTTGTACTTCCAGAGTTAAAAGGTAAATTAGATGGAGTGGCTGTGCGTGTACCAACTCCAGATGGATCTTTAACCGATCTTGTTGCTGTATTGAAAAGAGAAGTAACCAAAGAAGAAGTAAATGCAGCCATGAAAGAAGCTGGTGAAAGTTATTTGAAAGGAATTCTGGAGTATTGTGTAGATCCAATTGTAAGTATTGATATTGTAGGAAATGACCATAGTTGTATTTTTGACGCCGATTTAACCGCTGCCAATGGAACATTAGTGAAAGTCATGGGATGGTATGACAATGAAGCTGGTTATAGCAAACGCGTGGTTGATTTGATTGATAAACTTTAACTGAATCTTTATGATTTTAATAGCCGATAGTGGGTCCACTAAAAGTGATTGGGCGCTTATTGACAAAAACGGAAATCGTCTCGGAAACTTCGAGACCATGGGTTTAAATCCATACTTCCACAATGAGGATGTTGTAGAAAATGCCATAAGAGGAAATGCCCCTCTAGCGCTATATGCAAACAAAATCTCACATATTTATTTCTACGGAGCAGGAAGTAGCACTGAAACCATGTGTTCAATCATTGAACGCGGTTTGCGACGGGTTTTCACCGAAGCAGAAATTCTAGTTGAACATGATTTGCTCGGAAGTGCCTATGCAACGTATGATGGTGAATCATGCATTTCTTGTATACTTGGAACAGGAAGTAACTCCTGTTATTTCGATGGAAATGAAATTCACGAGTCAGTTCCTTCGCTTGCATACATTTTGGGCGACGAGGCCAGTGGATCTTATTTCGGGAAGATTTTGCTTCGCGAATATTTCTACAAAAAGCTTCCCACTGAAATTGCAGACGCGTTTGAAAAATCATTTCCATTGAGCAAAGACGAATTCATCTCTAAAATATATAGAGAACCCAACGCAAACGTCTACCTCGCAAGCTTTACCCGCTTCATAGGAAATTATGCACATCATCCGCACGTCATGAATTGGGTGGTTAATGGAATGAGGGAGTTTATTGATATTCACGTAAAGTCATTTGATAATTGGGATAAGGTGCCCGTGCATTTTGTGGGTTCTATTTCCCATTATTTCGCCCATTGCCTTGAGCAAGCGTGCAAAGAGGAGGGAGTGCGTTTGGGAAATATCATCAAAAAACCAATTGACGGATTGGTGAATTATCATGTGAAATTTGTTTTCAACCACGCCGAATGAAAGGAGCAATTTTCGATTTAGATGGCGTACTTGTAGATACTGCAAAATACCATTTTCAAGCATGGCAGCGCTTGTCTCACAGCTTGGGCATTGAATTCACTGAAGATGACAACGAAGCTCTGAAGGGGGTAAGTCGGTTGGAATCATTGGAGCGCATACTTGAAAAAGGAAAAATTGAAAAATCAGCAGCGGAAAAGGAGGAATTGATGCAATTGAAGAATCAATGGTATCTGGACTTAGTGGCTGAAATGACTGCAGGAGAGGCTTTACCAGGGGCTATCGCATTTTTAGAAGATTGCAAAGCGAAAGGAATTAAAATTGCTTTAGGATCTTCTTCGAAAAATGCCCCTTTGATATTGAATAAACTTAACATCGGGCATTTGTTCAATGCGGTAGTTGACGGGAATGTAGTGAATCTCTCGAAGCCAGATCCTACGGTTTTTCTGACCGCTGCACAAAGCATTGGACTAACCCCAGATGAATGCATTGTTTTCGAAGATGCCATTGCTGGTGTTCAAGCCGCTAAAACAGGTGGGTTCTATTGCGTTGGAATTGGTACAAAGGAGAATTTACCGTTGGCCGATGAAGTTGCCCACTCTCTTGGAGAATATAGTATTCGTTAAATAAAAAAGGGCTAGAATTTTCTAGCCCTTTTTTATTTAATATCAATTACATTCCTGCTGCAGCAGAAGCCATTTTTTGCTGAATTTTCAACAAACGAGATGCCTGTGCTGAAGACATAGTTCCTTGTCCGCTTGTCAATTTTGAATTCAATGAATTTGCCTTTTCAAGCATTGCAGGGTACTCAGACATTGCTGATGCATCACCTTTTTGCGCCGCTTTCATGAGTTTTATGTATTGATTCACGTATTCCTCATAATCGTTCAAAATAGCGTCCCAATCTTCACTGCTAGAAGATGTAGTTGATGATTCAGTTGAAGAAGCATCTGTAGTGGAAGACTCAGTAGTAGTTCCTGAAGTAGAACTTGTTGCGCTGTTTGCCTGTGCAGCCGCACTATTCAATTGGTTCACGGCATCATTAACGGCCTTTTCATCGGCTTTAGAAGATGATCCACATGCGATAAATACAAAAAGTGACAATGTGCCACCAACAAGGAATAAAACTGTTTTTTTCATAAAAAATAAATTTATGTACTTAGGCTGATGAGTACGGATAATTATTTAATTGTCGGCAGCCATGAATTTCTTCCCGACAGGAACGAATATAAATAAATATTGTCAATTAATTACGAATACACCTAATTACCACTGATATCCAAACTTTCCTGGAAATTCAGGGGTGTATTTGAAGCTTCCTGTCCGATTAAAAAATTCCACATAACCATTTTCGTAAACACTGAATTCCTGTGTGCCATAATTCTGGTTAACGATAACCATACTGCCCAAAGGTTCTTTTTTGATTTCAAAAGAAACCTGTTTGGGTGCACGTCTCCAATCCAATTCAATCAGATTTCTTTCACTAAATGGTTTTATTTGAAGTTGACTACAAACTGGCTCAGTTAATTTGAATATCGAAAATGCTTCTTCCAACTCTTGATTGGTCCACAATTCATTCGAAGTACACTCCAAAGAAAAATAATATGCATTGTAATCTTTTCTCTTCCAATTCTCAAAACGCAATTGATGCAGCAAAGAATCCAATTCCGTCTCTTTTTTACTGAATGCGTGAACAGGTAAAGTGAAGATATAGGTGAATTGATTTTCTAATGGCTCATCTTTGAATTCAAAAGAACTGCCATTTAACAAGTGAAATTGGTAAACTGCACAGATGGTCTCAAATGATTTTTGAATTTCCGCTGATCCAATATGATTTTGAATGGTATGCTTCATACCGGTATACATTTTCAAAACTTCATGGTACAATTTCTTTTGATCTGCTTTTGAAATTTCCGGCAAGTTTTGTTTGGAAATAAGAGAACAAGGAAAAACTCTGAATCCATTTTTATATTCACACGCTTCCATAAGATTTCCTATACTATCCCATTGCTGAAAAGGCCCATCCAATAAACCATTCAACTTTTTGGACACTTCTTTTCTGTTACCCGTTGTCCAATAATAGGCATCTTCCGAAATATTGTTTTTGTTTGAATACTCGTGTTCTAATCTTCCTTTTGAGTCATATTTCTCTATGACTACAAACGATGAATCGCTTTTGGAAAGTGATTTTTTATGTTGACCAAGGATATCTTTTTTGTAATACTCCCACGATTCTTGAACGCCGGTTGATTTATAGTTCATAGTTAGTTTCTGCAGACTGCCATCTTCAAAAAAGAACGCTGAAAGGGTATCGTTTTGAGCCCGATAATATTGTTTCGACTTCATTAATCCTGTTGGATAATAGGTGATGTAAGAAAAATATTCATACGGATAATAATTGTAAATCTTATTCTCCAGAAGCACACCTTGCTCATTGTATTTTCTTTCAAATCCCTTTCCTTGCGCATCAATTCGTTTTTCAGATGACAATTTTCCATTCTGGAAATAATGTGTTTCATGTCCTGCTGAGAAATAAAATTCAGATGAATAATCAATGGTATACTTCAATTTCCCATCTTCAAAATAGCCTTTCCAATTTCCTACTGGAAAGTCTTGATTGAATTCTTTTTCTTCAGATAATTTTCCGTTCAAATCATAGTAATAAAACTTCCCTTGCGCTTTTCCATTTTCATATTGACCTTTTTGCAATAGTTTCTTTGTATCACTATACATAAAATAGGGGCCTGTTTGGGTGAGTGTATAATTCGGATTATCGGAAACAACGGCATTGTGATGCTTCACTGTCATTAATTCTCCGTTTTGATGATACGTGAACTCGGGCCCAAATTGCCCAGAGCAGTCGGTATAACCCTCTTCATCTATCATGTGTTCTGGACGAGTTGGGTATCCTGCTCTCATGATTTCTTCATTGGTGAAATTTCGGAAATATCGAACATGCCAAAGTTTATCACCATTGTAATTAATCTCTTTCCAGCATCGCTGTTTCTTATTGTTGAGATAAAAAATTTGATGTAAATGCAGCCGATTGAGCTCATCGAACATTTTTAATTCAGCAAGAATTGAATCTTTTCGTTCACGAATAAAAATAATTCTAGGTTTACCTGTTTCAAAATTAAATGACCATTCTTCTTGGAGAATTCCGTTCTTAAAAACTCTTTTTTCATAGGGTCTGCCATTCGCTAACTGCTCACAAACGCCTTGTCTAGGCTGTGTATAATTATACCCTTCATAAAAGGTGCTGAAATAGTAAAGCCCTCCTTTCTTTATGTGATATTGAAATTCACATTGAGCACTTGCAAGAAAAGTGGTGAAGAATATATAAAGGGTTAGAATTTTATTTTTCATCATATGTCATACTTCGATTTGCCGTCTGATTTAAGCATAATGTCAATTAATCCCACCACATGTGCTGATACCACGACATGTCAGGCTGACTCCAATCGCCACGACCGTTATAAAACTCAATGTCTCCATCCTCATAAAGTGTAAATATTTTCGAAGATCCATAATTGTAAAGTGTTACGAGATAGGCCTTCTGATTTTCTCTTCGTTCAATATAATAACTGCTGTAATTGCCATATCCTTTCAAACCAAAATCAATTTCAGTGTTACTATAATTCGGATTGAAGTAACCACTATTAAATGGGAAAAATGAATTGAACATTTCATTGAAAGACTCAATTCCGTGATAATCTTCATTAGAAAGTTCGAATGAACAGTATCCACCTTGTTTCATTTTTTTTGTAATGGTAAAACCTCTTGAAATTAGTATAGAGTCTATCTGCTGTTCATGTGGCTCGTATGCACTAATAGGCGCATTGAAGGTGTATGAAATTTTGCCTTCGATATTCACTTCTGCATTGGGTAGAAACGTGTATCCATTTTGATTGCAATACTCTACAACCCTGCAAAGGATTTCAGCTTCTTCGTCAATTTTTACCTTTTCAACAATGCTTGGAGACGGGTCTTGAATACTGTTGTTGTAAAACCGTCTCATGTAGGTTGAAACAACAGCTGCTCGCCATACTTTAAATTCTTCATTTGGAGCACTCGCGACTTTACTGGGTTGAAATATTTCGCACTTCCCGAGTTTAAATCCTTCAGAATAATAACAGTTGCGCATTGTTGTTCCCAGTGAATCTTTTTGAATCCAATTGCCAGTCAGAAGGCCATTGACATAGTGTTTCTCACTTTTTAATCTTCCATTTTCATAGAAGTCTCTTTCGGTTTGTTCTTTTTCATGAAGTACTGATTCATATTTTAAATTTCCATTTTCATAAAATTGTTCCATGTGTTGATCGGTAATTCCGTCTTTGTAGGTGTAGTATGATTGAGATTGCATTTTGCCTGGAGAGTAATAAGTGGCCATGCACTGCTTTGTATTCTCGCTTCCAATATTCGGAGATAGGTTTAAGTGCTTTATACTGCCATCCTCGAAATATTCAGCACTTAAAGTATCGTTTTTCGCTCTGT
>CAYSEX010000028.1:23168-28466 GCA_964430305.1 uncultured Chryseobacterium sp. | reverse complement strand
ACCAACATCAACGCTCTGGTGAACGGTATTTACACAGCAGATTTAAACTTCTGTGATCCCAATCCCAACAACAACGAATTCAGTTGTAATTAATTCTTCACAATGAATTTTTCGGCATTACCCATTTTAATGAGGTACAAGCCGCTTTGAAGGTTGCTAAGTTGAATCTCCTGTCCATCGGACACCTTTCCTGATTTGACTATTTGACCATTTGCCCCATAAATCATGAATGGCATTTGATTCAGGCCGCGTTGATTTACGCGAATAAAATCTGATGTGGGATTCGGGTAAATTTCGAATTCGCTTTGCGAAATCTCGGCAACACTGTTCGGAGTTGTTGCAATTAAAACCCCTGATTGGGTTCCGCCAGTGTAGTTGATTTGAACAACAGGAACCCGCCATTCATGCACCAACCATTTGTATTCAACAGCAACAGGTCTGTCAAACTGAAATCCGAATCCAATAAAATCTACATAAACAGAATCAGAAGCATATATGGTTGTCTTCACGCGCAAAGCATCATACGATGTTCCAAAGACATTCACCGTTCCCCATCCATCTACCTCGTTTACTCTTGTCTGTTCAGTCTTTCTATAACCCAATGTTGGTATTTCAATGACCTGTTGCGAATCATGAGACATGTAATCACCAAACGCCAATGGATATTGATAAATGATATCTATTGGATTTCCTTGCGATGGAATTGGAATACCGTTCACAGTTGCACCAACTCCGGTAATGGCATATCGTTGATTGGTATTCTGAAAATAATTATATAAATCTTCAAGTGTAATTGGAAGCTGTCCGAAGTTTCCTCCTAAAGAAGTTAAACCTTGAGCGAAATCAGAATTGTGATTCGGATCGAATGGGCTATTGAAAAATATTTGATACGCGAAGGGAGTTGTTGCAATATCTATACACTCCGTTTGAGTCACGTTTCCGGTAAGTAGAATGTTCGACTCATCGAAATTCCATATGTAATTCGCGCCTGTTGCTGCCTCGTCAAAAGTACCTACGTAGGTTGCGTTTTCTTGAGCTAAAACATCATTGGCATGTGGAAGATCGTTTTGACCAATTGTAATTTGTGCGTTCGATTGAATTGAAAACAGAACGAAAGCTGAGAAAATAATTTTTTTCATTTTTATAAGGTTGAAACGAAGGTATAAAAATCGTTAATAGCTTGTGAGTAATTTTTTTTCTAC
This sequence comes from uncultured Chryseobacterium sp., assembly GCA_964430305.1. Lineage (GTDB taxonomy): Bacteria > Bacteroidota > Bacteroidia > Flavobacteriales_D > Sanyastnellaceae > CAIZGX01. The sequence goes on along the minus strand of CAYSEX010000028.1, from coordinate 27,264 downwards.
TCAAGTAAAGGAAAGGTGTTCATCAAATAAATTCGCATAACCATCAAACCAAAACTTATTCGTGCAACAAATGGATAAATACGATTTCGTGATACTGGATATTATTCAAACATTCCGTAAAAACAACAAAAACCAGTACATCAAATTGAATCAATTGGAAGCTAATTTTTGGACACGTATTCAACGTGACGCCGCTCATCAAATGCATAGCACACAATTGGGTGAACGTGTAACAAAGCTTTATCTAAATGGCTTTATTGTCAACAAAAGTGGTCTAGGATATAACTTGACTAAAAAAGGCAAGGAAGAACTAATTCACACTTCCATTGAGTAATTAAAGCATTTCGTTGGCTAAATTGGCTAACGCACTTCGCTCACCTTTTTCCAAAGTAATGTGACAATACAAATCTTGTCCTTTTAATCTTTCAATAACGTAAGACAACCCATTCGAATGTTCATCGAGATAGGGTGTATCAATTTGTCTAACATCGCCTGTTAAAATAACCTTTGTATTTTCCCCGGCCCGTGTAATAATGGTCTTCACTTCATGTGGAGTTAAATTCTGTGCTTCATCAATAATGAAAACACAATTTGACAAACTTCTACCTCGTATGAATGCTAAAGGCGTAATAACAATCCGACCTGAATTTTGCATTTCCTCAATGACCTTTCTCTTCTTTTCATTTTCTGAATATTGTTTTTTGATAAAATTCAAGTTGTCGAAAAGCGGCTGCATATATGGGCTTACTTTCTCTTCAGCATCGCCAGGTAAAAAGCCAATTTCCTTGTTTGAAAGCGGAATTATGGGCCGTGCAAGAATCAATTGATCGAAGGTATTTCGCATCTCCAGAGAACCAGCCAAAGCCAGAAGTGTTTTCCCTGTTCCTGCTACTCCAGAAATGGTTATCAGTTTAATATCAGGATTCATGATGGCATCTAACGCGAAAGCTTGCTCAGCATTTTTCGGTTTAATTCCAGATGCATACACCTTATCAATTCTCCTCAACATACCTTCAGCTGCACCATAGAAACTCAAAGCACTGGAGTTACCACATTTCAAAATGTAAAAATGATTATTTAATTTTTGTTTGCCCAGCAGAGATGTTTTCTTCAAAAACCCATCGGTATAAAGCTTTCGAATGGAGTCTGCATCTTCTGTTTCAATGGTAGAGATTCCACTGTACATCATGAGACTCTCCTTTACCTTACCCGTCTTATAGTCCTCAGCAACAACATTAAGTGCCTTTCCTTTCAGACGAAGGTTAATGTCTTTCGTTACCAAGACAACCTTTTTTCGCTTTTCAACTTTCTGTAATTGAATGGCAGCGTTTAAAATCTTGTGATCGTTTTTGTGATTTGCAAAAACGAACTCGGCATCTTCATGAACAGATAAATGAATGTCCAATATAATCTTCAGTTTTCCACCATTTCCGTTGTCGAGTGGAATCCATTCATTCAACGTATGATTTTCGGACAATCGATCAATGATTCGAATACACTCACGTGCTTCAAAATTCTTCGTTTCGTTTCCAACTTTAAATTTATCGAGTTCCTCCAACACTGTAATTGGAATAGCAACGTAGTTGTCTTCAAAATTATTTATGCTATTGTGGTCATGGAGTAATACGCTGGTATCGAGTACAAAAATTTTGGGAGTTTTACGTGGTGCCATGGGGTGCTTTTTTACGAATGTAACAACCGCCATGTCTGCCTTATTTCAAAACTTACAGCGAGTTATCAACTAAGCCACTTCATTTCTTCACGTAAAACTTAACGCTTAGATAACTCACTGAAATAAAAAAGAAAAGTTGAAGCGCAAGACCAATTCCCCCGTAATCAAACCAATGACTTATTTCCTTTCCAACTATATCCGGACTATTGAGCACGAAAGGAATAAATACTAAAAAAATTAACCCAATACCGAATATACGTTCGGCCAACCCATTCAATTTCCAAATGAATAACATTGCTAGAGCGAACATTGGCAATGACCACATGAAATGCTCGGTATCTGTATGCAATAAAATCGGTATCAATGCAATTAAAACAAAGATTTCCTTGGACGAAACACCCTGAATTTTTCTTTTCCAAATCCAAAAAAGATAAGTCAATGCCACTGTTACAAGAGTAATTATCACAACAATTTGCGGTGAATAAACAACGTGTAAATTACCTAACAACTTGGTAACACTAGCGTAGATTGTATTTGGGCTAAATGCTAAATGTCCATTGTGGTCTTGTACCGCTTTTAACCATTGAAGATGAAGTGGAATGATTCTACTTCCTACTAACAATAGAAATAGAAAACCCGACGCTACCATTGAGAATAGCATTCCTTTCAATAGCATCCACTGACGTTTCCAAAGAAAATAAGGCAATAGAATTATAAAATGAATTTTCAATATCAGAACCATACCGAATAATACACCCGCTTTGAAATGTTTATTCGTTTGAGCAAAACGCAAAATCAAGAGAATCAAATACAAAATCAAAGCATTCACATTCCCTAAAAAGAACTCTCTTTCAATAAAATCGGCACCTAGAAGCAACGTAAAAAAAACGATCCACTCTGCCGTTCTTTCATTACACTCCAGGAAATGCAGAAGCCTTTTCAATTCATTTGCGATTCCAAAAAAAACAAAAATGGTAATGATATAATAAATCGCTGCCGCCAGAACATAAGGCATGAAGCTAAAAGCTAAAAAAGGGATTAGGGCTTCTGGCGTATATTTATAAAAGCCACTACTTAAGCCAAAGGCCACTCCATAGACTTGATCTGAATTTCTTAAAGCTTCTGCAGCTCCGTAATAGACATTGAAATCACTGAGTTGAAATCTTCCATTGACAAATAAAAGAATCAAATAAAGCAAAGGAAAAAGCACAACTAAAGTTGTGCTTTTCCAGTTATTTCGAGTAAAAATTTGATACACTACTTAACAATTAACTTAGATGTTGCAAAGTTAACTGAATCTGTGGTTGTTTGAATCATATACATTCCTGAACTTAACGACTCAATGTTTAACTGAGCTGTAATTTGATTGGCTTGAAGAACCAACTGACCTTGAAGTGTGTAAATGTTCACATTCTTTAAAGCGGCATTCGTGAAATAAACAACATCCTCTGCTGGCTGAGGATAAAGACCACTTTCCTCCCACTCCATCTCACTCACACTCACCATTGGAATAACTACAGGCGATGTATTTTGACATCCATTGCTGACACCAGCATACACATGCGTTGGAAAAGTTGAATAAAGAGCCAAATTCAATTCTGGACCAGTTACGCCATCAGCTTCCTGGAAAGTCATACCACCGTCTATTGAAGTGAACCACTCTACGTAACTTGTTCCATCATAATTGTTGACATACATCATCATTCCTGATTGTTGAATTTGAGGAGTAGCAGGAGCTACTTCAGATATTGGAAAAGTTCCAAGAGTGTAGTATGAAGTATACCCATCTGCCGTTTCGTAAACTAAACGAACATTATAATTACCCGGTGTTTGATACGTGTAAACGGTTTCAGTTGCAGGAATTGTATTTCCATCACCCATATCGTAGAATGCATTCGCTATTGGCATTGCAACACTCGATTGATTCTCGAGCTCAATGGTTCCACAAACAGCTGTATAATCGAAGTCTGCTTTAACATTGGAAAGCAAGCAAGTTGCCGAACCTCTTTCTTGATCCTCCAATAAACCTACTGTACAAAATTGTTGGAAAGAATTTCCTCCCAGGAATACAAATGAATCAAGAGCAGAATCGCTAGCATCTGCAATAGCAAGGGTAATATGATACGCCTCACCAACGGTTAATCCACCAATTGCAGCAAACATTGGAACCGTGTAGCCATCAACCATGAAGTTTTGAAGGTTATTCGTATTATCTACATACAAATTGGCATTTTGAGTAGCGTTTATTGTATTGATGGAAACAAACTCTCCTGTTCCCGGAACCAGTGCAATATTAACGGCTCCGTTTGTGAAGGTTCCAGCAATACCAGGTCCACTAAGGAAAAACCCGAAAATATCATTGAAACTACTTCCCACCCACTCTGGATATTCCACTGAGGCAAAAACAAATTGGAATGTCATGCT
>CAYSEX010000028.1:21965-23068 GCA_964430305.1 uncultured Chryseobacterium sp. | reverse complement strand
TTGAACTTTTCCAATTTGGGTGTTATCATGATTCTGCAATAGGGTTGTTCTCCATGCAACTCGAAGTATTGCTGATGATAATCCTCGGCCTTGTAGAAGTTTGTGAATGCTGTAATTTCTGTAACTGCAGGGGCGCCCCATTCAGCAGTTTCATTTACAATTTGAATGGCTGTCTCAGCTGTTTTTTTCTGTTCATCTGTGTGATAAAAAATCGCTGATCTGTATTGCGTGCCTACATCAGGTCCCTGCCTGTTCAATGTAGTTGGATCGTGCACTACAAAAAAGATTTCTAGCAATTTGGCGAATGAAACAACCCGTGGGTCAAATGTAATTTGAACTGCCTCTGCATGTCCCGTAGTTCCATTACAAACTTCCTTGTAAGCAGGATTTTTTACAAATCCTCCGGCATAACCCGATTCTACTTTATAAACTCCTTTTGTATTGGCGTATATGGCCTCCACGCACCAAAAGCATCCTCCGGCCAAAGTTGCAACCTCTGTTGTATCATTCATAATCACTTCTGTAAAATTTGTAATTTCTTGTTTAGCATTCATTTGACAGCTCACCCCGAAAAGAGTGGCCACAAACAAATAAACGAATGTCATGCGCATAATCAGTAAAACAAAATGACCATCAAAATGTTGTCAGCGGACCTTTTTTATTTTCGTTCCGAGATGAATTTTTTGCAGGGTCCTTTTCCCACGAGACAGTGCACCAAACTGTGTGTACCTGCCATTTAAATGTGGTGTTGCAGCCAAGGTTAAGAAAAATTGAGCGCTTTCTGTATGTCTTCCTGCGCTAGCCATACCAATGGTGTTGGAATCAAATTCTCTGCTGCTTAATTCTGAATAGATAACTGAACTCAATCCACTCATACCATCACCGCGTGTGCATCCTGCCTGCGCAACAAATTCCGGAATCACTCGATGAAATGCTATATTTTCAAAATAGCCTTGTCGAGCCAGTTGTTTAATATTCGCCACAGTCATTGGACATCGCTTTCCATCTAACTGAAGTACCAACGTTCCCTCCTCTGTATGCACTCGAAGTTTAGAAACCTTATTTCTTCTCCAGGTTTGGTAAGATGGAAATGGCTGAGCCAT
>CAYSEX010000028.1:0-21865 GCA_964430305.1 uncultured Chryseobacterium sp. | reverse complement strand
CGCTCAATGGTATTTTCTGTTTCAAAAAAACGGGAAAGAATAAAATTCTGGGCATCTATGTGCCCGTTTTTATTCCATGCTTTCGTTAAAATTACTTTCTCATCAATAGTCCAATTCTCTTGATTCAGTATTGCGCGGATTTGATCAAAATCTATCTGTTCAAATTGTATTTCAAACCAAGCCCTTACGAATGAATTTTCACATTGTGATTTCCAATTTAAAGGAAGCAACTGAAAAACTGAGGTACTATCAAGTTGTGTCAATTGAGTACAAGCTGAAAAAGAAAGTCGTTCGTTGGCATCAAAAAAATCTTGCAACAACAGATTACCTTGACCACAAATTGCGATTGTTCTGTGAAGCTTCAATCTAACCTCAATATTTTCTTCTGTTGCATACCATTCGCGAAGCCACGAAACAAAATCATGCTCTTGCCGAATTGATTTAAAATTTGATTTACCTATTGCAACTGCCAGAAACAAGCGAGACTTTTCATCTATTGAGACTACCGGTGAAGCGCGCAAAATTGCATCAAACCAATTTCGAGGGTTACATTTTGTAAAAACCAACGCTTGAGACATTGCATTGAGTTTTTGTGTTGTTACCTGTTCCTCTTCTTTCCATAATAGAGGCAACTCCTCATAGGGATTAATGCATTTCGCAAGAGCCAAAAGAGCTGATTCTCCGCATTGAAATTGTTGATCCAACAGAATGAAATCTTGAACGGGCTTAACAGAACTCACGCTTCCAATTTGACCAATAGCGAAAAGTGCTGCATTGATCACTTCATGACTACAATTTTTGGACTGAATTATTTGGTGGAGTTCACTTAAATGTGTTTCCCCTCCCCATGTGGCTGCTAATTGGCAGGCCTCCATTTGAATTTTTGAACTCTTAGAAAGCAAAGCTTCATGAAGAGATCTACCTCTGGAGTCGACTACTTCCTTTTGTAAGGTGTATATATCCTTTTGCGCTCGGACCTGAAATGAAAAGAATTGAAAAAAAAGTTGAATCGTAAGAATTTTCAAAAAACATAAATACAGCGAGCTGCGCATTTATTTTTCTACGGTTGGAACAGAAACACACATTTGAAAATAGGCCATTTCATCTGGCATCACGGAGAATGTATAACCCCAACCCTTCTCGGCTTTTTTCGCTATTGTTAGTAAACCTAGACCCGCCCCTCCCTTTTTGCTGAGTTCATCATTTAACAGCTTATGCCGAATTTCGGATTTAAAATCCAATTGGTCATAATCAACCAAATGCTCTATCCGAGACATAAGCACCTTGGCTTGATTCACATCAAGCATATTTCCAGTGCAAATCTTAAAGTAATCTTTTCCTTTGGCTATGATGACATACGCATTCATTTTTTGGGAACGATCACGTTCGCCATGAATACTAATATTTTGTAACATCTCGACAAGAACCGTGACAACACGTTTCATTGTTTGTCGTGTATTCCCAACTTTCCCAAGGTCTGTGCACGAAACAGCCTCAATAATATGTTCATTTCTGTTTGGAGTAAAATCACCAAAATGAGCAAAAACGAGTAACTCGTCCGATTCAGGACGGATAACTGACGATACTGACTGATGGTAGTCAGCTTGAATATCGGTTACTCTTTTTGTACTTGTGGACATAAGCTATGAGTCAAAGATAACTTAACCTTTGACCAAATTATTACTCCCTAAGTACGATATTTTTTGAACAAGGTTTCGTTGTTATCCTTTCAAGATATCAACACATGTGATTTCGGGGGGAATACCAACACGCCCGGGAAAACCCAAAAAGCCGAATCCCCTATTCACATATAGGTACTGCTCGCCTTCATTGTACAGACCACCCCATCTTTTATAACCAAAAAGCGGACTTGGGCTGATTTTGATGTGTAACATAGGGGCCTCTAGCCCAAACTGTGCTCCGTGCGTATGACCGGAAAAAGTAAGGGCAATATCTTTTTTCCCTAGAACTTGTTCTTCCCAATGGCTTGGGTCATGAGAAAGTAATATTCGAAATGCTTCTGGAGTGGTATTCTGCATAGCTAATTCAAGATCACCATGTTTACTAAACCGTCCTCTTCCCCAATTTTCAATTCCAATCAATTCAATGTTTTGACCACCCTTCTCCAATAAAACCATTTCATTGCGAAGTAATCGGAATCCCATTGCCTTGTGAATACCTTCCAATTTTTGCATATTCGCCGTTCGCAATGGAAGCGTTAACTCATCGTTTGGATCATAGACATACTCTGCGTAGTCATGGTTTCCAAGTATTGAAAATTTACCAAACGGAGCTTGCAAACGAGCAAAGGTTTCGATCCAAGGTTCTGCCTCTTCTGCGAAATTATTTACCAAATCCCCAGTAAAAAAAATAATGTCGGGTTTTAAACTATTAATGAGATCAATAGCTCCACTGACCTCATTGAAGCTGTTATCCAGAAAGCTTCCTAAATGCGCGTCACTAATTTGCACAATGCGCATTCCTGAGAACAACGGTGGTAGATTTTTGAATTTGATCGATTCATTCATGACCCGAAAGTCATATTTACCCTGAACTATTCCGTAGAGGGTTCCACCAAAAGTGATTGCAGCCGCACCAAGACCTACTTGATTGAAAAACTGAATGCGCGTCATTTTTTCCGACTCCATTGCGTTCGGATCCACAGACTCCTTCTCTACCTTCTTTTGGAATTTCTTTCGAGTCCAATTCAACAACCTTAGGCAGTCATTTAATAAATGAAAGACTAGAAAAATTGTTTTGGGCAAAAGAAATAAAAAGATGAATCCCGTAGCGAAGTAAAAAAATCCGAATGACTTATTGTTTACGCTTTCGCGCGATCCAGTGGCCAAAATAATAATCAGGGTAAGGGTTAAGATGGAAGGAATCCAGTAGAGCCAACGCAGAAACTTTCGCTTCCGGTTCGACATTCGGTGCGTTAACTGCTTTATACCCTGATAGCCGTAGAAATCAACGATAAAAAAAATGCAGCTGAAAACCGATAAAAAAATGAAAAATCTGCTCATGGCTTGTGCAAAAGTACTATTGACTTTCCTTTTACAACAAGATTTCCTGCAAACGGTTCAAATAGGTAGTTCCAACAGGTATTTCCTGACTTCCGACAAGAACAGACTTAGATTTTATTTTGATAACCCTAGCCCTATTCAGAATATATGACCTGTGAACACGCACAAAAGAATCTTTGGGCAACGTGTCTTCAAGAGCTTTCATACTCATTTTTACGACAAGTGAGCGCTTTCCATCAAATACAAACTTGATATAGTCTCCCAAGCTTTCAGCATACACAATGTCTTTGAATAATATCTGATGTAATTCGAAATCAGCTCGTACAAACAACGAAACGACTTCTTTATCCGCAGAACGCAATTCTTCCACCTGAGTTATCCAAGCATGCATATTATTTTTAACATCAAACTCAATATATTCTTTTCGAACTGCATCAGGACCAGCCCCTTTGGACGACGAGAATGAAATGAAAATTAGGTTTTGCCCTTGATTGATTAATGATGACTTCTCAGCTACAAATGACTCGCCCAGAAAAACCAAGTCTACAGGGAACTTAGTAAAATAACGCAAAGCGTCTGACACCTCTTGAAACTTCTTCACAATTTTTATTCTGCTATCAGTTCCCTTTAATTGATTGCAAAGCACTTCAACATCTGTCGTGTGCTCATCAATGACAATTGCTCGAATCATGATTTTATGACTACAATGCGCATTGAAAAGTTCCCTAAACAAAAGCGAAAACTCCAATTTATCGACGAATTTTATGAAAGACTATTGAAAACGAACAACTTAATTTTTTCTTATTTAGAATGATTTCACTTAACTTATCTTCGCAGCATGATTCACATTGTCATTGCCGATAAAAGTCAAATCACACACAGCGGATTAAGCAGCATTTTCTCAAGCTATGACGACCTATGCATTGTTGGTCATGCGCATGCTGAAGAGGAACTCATTGCCATGTTAAATGAATTCAAGACAGACATTGTATTCATTGACTACACAGCACCTGAATTTTCGGTCAACACAATAAAAAGAATCAAAGATCAATTTCCAAGCACCAAAGTAATTGCCCTTACGGAAGATCAAAGTGGTAAGACCTTAGTCAACGCGATCCGTGCAGGGGCATTGAGTTATTTAAGAAAAGATTGCGACATTCAGGAAATAATTGAAAGCATTTATGATACGTTCCGAGGCGATGCATTTTACTGCGGTAAAATTATTGAACGAATTCGTAAAGAATCAATTGACATTTCTGATTTAGACTCTATTGCTTTCACCTGTGAACCAACACCCATTTCACAGAGAGAATTGGAAATTATACAGCACATTGCTGAAGGATATACCAATACCGAAATAGCAGAAAAACTTTTTCTTTCTACACACACTGTGAATACCCATAGAAAAAACATCATGCAGAAATTGGGTATCAATAACACAGCCGCCTTAGTCATGTTTGCTGTGAAGATGGAATTGGTGCACCCAAACAAATTCTTATTTGCTCAGGAAGTCAACATCTAACATTGACCCGAAATTCTTATTTTTGACAAATACCACCCTGCAAGGGAAGAAATTTAAAGCTCAATGATAGCTGAAATGAATTCAATGCGTGTTACACGCACACCACACTCACGTGTGCAAGAGGTTGATTGGAGTAATCTGGGATTTGGAAAAGTATTTTCAGACCATATGATTGTGATTGAATATCATAATGGTTCTTGGCAAACGCCTGAAATTAAGCCATATGGTCCTATTCCTTTTTCTCCCGCTATTAGTGCATTACATTATGGCCAAGCGTTGTTTGAAGGAATGAAGGCTTACCGAAATGAAAAAAACGAAGCATTTGTTTTTCGGCCTGAAGAAAATGCCAAGCGATTAAACGCAAGTGCTGAAAGACTTTGCATGCCCACCATTCCAAATGAGCTCTTTTTATCAAGTTTACACGCACTTCTACAAATTGATAAGTCTTGGATACCGACTGGCCCTGGAGAAGCTTTGTACATACGTCCGCATATGTTCGCTATTGATGAATACGTTGGAGTAAAGCCAAGTGATAGCTACTTGTTTGTCATTTTCACGTGTCCGGTAGGTGCTTATTATACTTCAGAATTGAAAGTAAAGGTGGAAAAAACCTACACTCGCGCAGCGAATGGCGGAACCGGAAGTGCAAAAGCAGCAGGAAATTATGCTGCAGCGTTACTTCCAACTAAAAAAGCTCAAGAAGAGGGGTTCCAACAATTGCTTTGGACCGACGCAAAAACGCATGAATACTTGGAGGAAAGCGGCACTATGAATGTCATTTTCAGAAAAGGAAATGCACTCATTACACCTGAACTTACCGATAGTATACTCAGCGGTGTAACGCGAAACTCTGTGCTTCAAGTGGCTAGAGATTGGGGGTATGAAGTACTTGAAAAAAGAATTTCTGTTCAAGAGTTAGAGGAAGGCCTTCGAGCTGGAGAAATACAGGAAGCATTTGGTGCAGGTACTGCAGCCACAATAGCTCCAATTCGAGAAATTCAAATTGGAGAGAACTTGTATTCATTACAACCTTGGAATTCATGGGAATTCGCCCCGAAGGTTTCAAATTATCTAGATGAGCTAAAGCGCGGGTTAACCGAAGATAAACACAATTGGAATTTCGCCATTTAAAGCTTTTCTGAATAGATATACCATGTCTCCCGCCCTTCGAATGGTCGGTAGAGATAATATACTTTATTTTGGTAAACGGTCACGTGTTTCGTGTAATTCCAATGCAGGGTTTTCTTCAACATCAATGCGCCTGTAATTGAGTCAGCTTGAAACAAATGAATGTATCCATTTTTATCTTTCACTATAAAAATCAAATCACCATTGGTCATTTTCTGAATGGAAATCACTTGTTGTTTCTTCTCTAACTCAACCAAATCTGCATTGAATCGAGCAGTGGTTATTTGACCCAACGAATCAACGGTTGTTTTTCTACTTTGAGAAAAATTATAAATTTCCCATGAAGATTCCAGTTGAACGGCAATTGCCTTGGGGTCATGATAATACAAATCATGTTGAAAGCCCGTCATGTAACCGCCAACTATTTCTTTCGGAATACCTGTATCGAGTTGAATTTGTAACGCTTCCTTTTTCTTATATCCTGGCAAGTATTTGTATTGCGACTTGAACAATTCCAATGTCATGGAGTCTGCTACTTGTTCCACTAACAGGGCGCTTTCCTTTCCCTTTTCATAAAAATAATAAGCATACTCGGGGAAGTCTTCCGTAAAGGTTTGAAAGATGATCTTATTAGCTATGCTGCCGCTGATGGGTAAAACTTGTTCTCGAAAAAATTCGGGTGAGACAAGAACAAGATTTTTTGAAGGTGCATTCACCAATTGAAAAACATGATTCTCTGTCAGCAAATAGCATTCGCCCGTAGGGCTCAAATGCAATCGCTCAGCTGGTTCAGAAAGAGCAAAAGAAAAAGTAATCTTACCCTTTTCATTCAATTGCGCAATCCAAGCGCCTTCCCACAAGTCTCTTCCCTCAGTTGATTTTTTGAAATATTTTTCATGCTCGTATAGCAGCATGGTTAATTGATTGTTCCAAAATACAAAGTCAGCAACATGGTATTGCTTGTGTCCAAATACAGAGTCGGGCGCACTCGAAACAGAGATACTCGGAAGTGCGTAGATGGATTGAATTAAAAAAATAGTATCGGGCAAATCAGTCAAGTTCTGCGACTCGAATCCAATGGATTGGATTACATACCCCGACTTACTTTGTGCAATTTCTATTCTTCCCTGCTGATCACTAACTGTGGCTTTTTTCTTATTTCCCCATTCCACAAGAGCACCTTGAATGGGTTGTTTTGTCTCACTTTCAAGCACCACAGATTTTATCTGAGCCTTCAAGTTAGCGGCTGCGAAACAAAGCACTATGATTACTACTCGCATCATGCCCTAAATATCGGAATCAGTGAGACACTGTACTATCAAAAAAATGGCAATTATTTCCTTTCTTCAGCCCCCCACTCGAGCAGCTCATCCACTGTATTTTGTGTAACACTGTGATAAAATGGTCTGGTATGCAAATAGATATTTACAGCAACAGACTTGTATCCACTCGCTACTAATGCCTCAAACAAAGGGGCAACAAATTTTCGTCTTCCGACTTTCTCTAAAAACAATGCAAGATCTGCGAAAACAGCTTCATTTTTTGCTTGAATAGACAACATGAACCACGCAAACAAAACTTCTGAATTTCCAATTTTGGAAATATGAAAATCCGCATCCAACGACTGAATTTTGCTTAGTGACAAATTGAAATTCACGTTTGACAAGAATCGATACCGTTCTTGATAGCTCCACGTATTCCATGGCAAATCCGCATTTTTAATTTCATCACCTTCCCACTTCAATCGAAGAATATCTACCTTCTCCAACTCAACTGATTCCACCGTTGCGGTATTCGCGGGAAGACCTGGGGAGTAAATCCATTTTTCTAAACCTATAACTTCGGCCTCTTCCGTATTAAGAAGCTCTGATGTTAAAATATCAACAAACCCTTCAGTGGTCATTACACCGAAAGCGTGCGATTGAAAATAATTCTTCAAAAACGCATCGAATTTCTCTCTTCCAACTTTTTCTTCAATGGTGCGTAAGAAGAAATAACCCTTGTTATATGCGATGTCATTCATTCCATCGTCTGGATTTCTATTTTCAAGTGCCAGTTTCAGGTGTGTATCTATTTCTGGGAGTTCAGCTAGTGTGGCGTCTAAATCTTGGCGTGCAAGAGTTGCTAACATTTCAGCCTTTGACTGGCCATATATTTTTTCCATGATACGCTGTTCGAAGTAAACCGTGAATCCTTCATTCAACCAGAAGTCATTCCAAGTTGCATTGGTGACCAAATTACCACTCCAACTGTGAGCAAGTTCATGCGCAATAAGTGAAACCAATGATTTATCTCCAGCTAAGATTGTTGGTGTTGCGAAGGTTAACCTTGGATTTTCCATTCCTCCGAACGGAAATGCACCAGGCAGAACAAGAACATCATAGCGCTCCCATGCATAAGGTCCGTACAATTCTTCGGCAGCATGAACCATGTTGGGCATGTCTTGAAATTCTGCATGTGCGAAATCTAAGACTTCTGAAGTTGCATAAACCCCTGTTCTTTCATCGAGTGATTTAAAGGACAAATCTCCCACAGCTAAAGCAAATAAATAAGCAGGAATAGGCTGCTTCATTTCAAAATGATAATTACCTGACTCTGATTTTTCTTGTGGATTCTCTGCAGACATCAGAGCAATTAACCCTTCGGGAACGGTAACATCTGCGCTGTAGGTAAAACGAATGGAGGGACTATCTTGACAAGGCAACCACGTTCGAGCCAAAATAGCCTGTGATTGGGAAAACATGAATGGCGCCTGTCCATCTGTTTTCACCCACAATAGGGCTTCAGCGTTGGCTTCTGTTGCATATTCAATCTCAATTTGTTTCGAAGAAGATTCAATGGGAATATGCAATGCTCTTCCCAAATAGGGTACATTTTCACCCAAGGTAAACTTCACTTTTTTCCCATCGACTCGAACCTCTCCGATATTTAAATTTTTGGTATCCAAAACAATTTCTTCAGCATCCGATTTCGTTTGAATGGTATAGTTAGCCGTTGCAAAAATCATTTCAAGTTCGGTATCCACCTTTGCAGTCCAATTCAAGTGTTTCACAATGGCATTGGATTGAGCAGCGGAATGCGGATCAAAAGAAAGTGTTGAAGATTTCATAGGAGGTATGGAGTGAGTTGTATCTTTTTGATTACTACAAGACCAGACGAATACGGGAATGAAGAGCAGAAAAAAAACGCGTTGCATTATTTCAATTTTTGAATTCGTCCGAAAACACCTAAAGGGAGAACTACTCCGCTTTTTCCTGACAAATAAAGTTCGCCAATGGTTAAGTTCTTTCCCGCAAACGGACGTAATAAATTCTCTACAATAAGAGGAGAAAGTCCCAGGCTGTATGCATTCAAAACTAAAAAGTGTTCTTTATCATCTAGCAATTGCAATACTCCATGCAGCAGTTCGGAAATTTGCTCTTCTAACTTCCATTTTTCTCCTTTCGGTCCATGACCAAAAGCGGGGGGATCTAAAATTATTCCGTTGTATTTATTACCTCTTCTCACTTCACGTTGAACAAACTTCAATGCATCTTCCACCATCCAACGCACGTTTACATTTCCCGAAAGCTTCGCATTTTCATTTGCCCAAGTCACAACCTGCTTAATGCTATCTACATGAGTCACATCGGCTCGTTCCAATGCACAAGCTACTGAGGCTCCGCCTGTATATGCAAACAGATTAAGAACTTTGGGCTTGGGCGTTTTCATTTTACCCAGAACATTCACACTAAAATCCCAATTCGCTGCTTGTTCCGGAAAGATTCCAACATGCTTGAATGAAGTCATGCCCAATCTCATGGTCATATTGGCATTGTTTGGAAGTTGATATTTGATCTTCCATTGATCGGGCATTTTCTTCAGTTTTTGCCATTCGCCGCTGTTGCTTCCTTTTTGAACGAATCGAACATGCGCCTGCGTTTTCCAATCTTGATCTGACCATTTCTTTGGCCAAACCGCTTGAGGTTCAGGGCGAATGGTCACGAATTCCCCGAAGCGTTCAAGCTTTTCGAAATCTCCACAATCTAAGAGTTCATACTCTTTCCAACGTGTTGGCGTATCTAATAAAACCGATAATTGCATAACTACAAAGGTATGCTTCTTCGGTGTATCTTCGCACACGTATGCGAATTGCACTTATTGGTAATGGAAATCTTGCGTGGCACTTGAGTCACGCCATACGCAATGCGGGTTCTCGAATAGACCTGCATTTGGTCACTGAACGAAACCCAAGTAGTCCGTGGCTATCTACCACAGATATGAATGACATAGTGAATGGCAGGTTCCATATGGTTTTACTTGCTGTACCTGACAATCAAATTGCCTTGGTAAGTGCGCAACTACCTGAAGAAGTTTTTGCTGTTCACTTTTCAGGGGCAACCTCGCTGACGTCTTTGAAGCAAACGAACAGGGCAGTGTGTTGGCCTTGCCAAACGCTTACACAAGGAACGACCATTAACTACAAAAAGATTCCAATTCTATTCGAAACATCCACGCCTGAAATGCAGACTTACCTTGAAGCAGTATTAAAGCCTGTTTGGGGAGACTGGATGCTTGCTACTACTGAACAACGCCAAATGGCTCATCTGGCGGCCGTTTTCAGCAATAATTTTTCAAATTACATGCAGTCCATTTCACAAAATCTATTGAAACGCGCTGGTTTGTCGGAAAACTTACTACTTCCCATGTTGAAGGCACACATTCAATTGTTGGAATCAAATTCAGCCAGCAGTGTTCAAACCGGACCTGCGAAACGCAGAGATGAAAACACCATGCAATTGCATCAGTTCTTGCTTCAACATCAGCCAGAATTACAAAATTTGTATTCTCTCATCTCAAAACAAATACAAGATAATTACAATCATTCAAATGAACTATAAGGAGCTATTAGGTAAAATAAAAATTTACATCTTTGATGTAGATGGGGTTTTCACCGACAATACAGTTTGGCTAACTTCAGATGGAGAGCAAATGCGAACTGCCAATGTTCGGGATGGCTACGCTGTGCAATTGGCTGTCAAGTGCGGATATCAAATTGCAGTTATTTCAGGTGGGAAATCTGAAGCTGTTCGCACACGATTTGAAAAGTTAGGTGTATCTGAAGTTAATTTGGGTTCAGCGAATAAAAAAGAAGTTTACGAAAAGCTGAAATCAAAATGGTCATTTGAAGACCATGAAGTATGTTATATGGGAGATGACATTCCAGATCTTCCATTACTGCAGCGTGTTGCGCTTTCATGTTGTCCTGCAGATGCCGCTCCTGAAGTAAAAGCAGCTAGCATGTATATTTCCAACAAGAACGGTGGCGAAGGATGCGTTCGAGACATTTTGGAACAATCATTAAAATTGCAAGGACATTGGTTAAAAGATGAAGCATTAATTTGGTAAATATGAAAAGATACATTTTTCTTCTGACTGCGCTTTTATTGTGTGGACAACTCATGGCAAAAGACGGATATTGGCAGCAGGGTGTCAATTACAACATCACTATTCTATTGAATACAGACAAACACAGCTTCACTGGAAAAACCGTTCTTGAATACACGAACAACAGCAATGAGGTATTGTATGAATTGTACTTCCACCTGTATAACAACGCCTTTCAACCCAACAGTGAAATGGATGTTTTTTCTAGAACCGTTCAGGATCCTGATCGACGCGTGGGTGATCGCATTTCAAAATTGAATGCCGCTGAAGAAGGGCACATGCATGTCACGAACATTCTTGTCAACGGCATTGCATGTGAAGCAGAGGAACAAGGAACAATCTTACATGTCAAAGTAGAAAAAGGCATTACCGAAAAAGCCATTATTGAATTTGAATTTTCTGGACAAGTACCACTACAAATTAGACGCAGTGGAAGAAATAATGCTGAAGGTATTGAATACAGCATGAGTCAATGGTATCCGAAATTATGTGAGTTCGACACCGACGGTTGGCATCCAAATCCATACGTAGGTAGGGAGTTTTATGGCGTATGGGGCGATTTTCAAGTTTCAATTACTTTGCCTGCAAACTATATTGTTGCGGCCGGTGGAATTTTACTCAATGAAAGCGAATGTGCGGTAGAAAAGGAAATGAAAAAGTTCAGAACAAACACTTGGAAATTTAAAGCTGAAAATGTCCATGACTTTGTTTGGGCTGCTGACCCTGATTACGAGGTGGTCACAAGTCAAGTAAAAGACGGTCCGATATTGAAATTTTATTTCCAAGGGAATCAACCTTATGCAGAGACATGGAAGCAATCTACCCAAATACTCACACAGGCTTTTGAGATGTTGAGTAGCAATTATGGAAAATATCCCTATCCCGTTTACAATTTCATTCAAGGTGGTGATGGTGGAATGGAATATCCCATGGCAACGCTAATCACCGGAAATAGAAAATTACCAAGTTTGGTTGGTGTGGGTGTTCATGAAGGAGCGCATTCTTGGTTTCAAGGATTATTGGGTACCAATGAAAGCCTTTATGCATGGATGGACGAAGGCTTCACAAGTTATGCTTCGACTGAAGTAATGAATAGACTTTTTCCAACAACGGCCGAACCTCATCATGAAGACGGTGTGAGCGGATACGTTAACCTGGCGCAATCTGGAATGGAGGAGCCTTTAACCACACACGCAGATCATTTCAAAACAAATTATGCATATAGTCTCGCTGCATACAGCAAAGGAGAGACGTATTTGCATCAGATGAGAACCATTGTAGGCGAAGATGTATTTAAAAAGGTCATGCATTCTTATTTCGATGCATGGTCATTTAAGCATCCCACCTCTGAAGATTTCATTCGCATTGCTGAAAAAGAAAGTGGGTTGGTACTGGATTGGTATGATGAGTATTTCGTGAAAACCACAAAGACCATTGATTATGCAGTAGACACCGTCATACAAACCAAGCAAAAGCTAAGCATTGCATTGGAACGAATTGGAGAGATGCCCATGCCTTGTGAGGTAACTGTGGAATTTGAGAATGGAAAATCATGCGTTTATTACATCCCATTTGAATTAATGCGCGGAGTAAAGAATAAAGGAGTTTTACCCGCAGACTGGCAAATTGCGAAACCATGGCGTTGGTGTGATACTAAATACACACTCAATTTAAATACCGACGACAGTATAAAAAAAGTAATGATAGACGCCAATCTTGGTGTTGCAGATATTGATCTTTCCAACAATTCATTCCCGAAAAAATAGATATGTTCCAGCAATACCTTCCTTTCAAAAGCAAACCAACAATATCCTTTTTTATAGGATGTCTGATAAGTATTATTTTACTCACCACAATTGGGCCGCTGGTCTTAGACATCAATTCCATTATTCAAAGTGAAACTGGACAAGAAGCATTGAATTATGCACTGTATAATATGCCATTTGCATTGACAACCGTTTTTGCTGTTGGAAGCGCAATTTGGTTTGGTTGGGCCATTGGGTTTGCAAGCATCTTGATATACATTGGCTTGGGACTTGCCGGCCTACCTGTGTTTCAAGAGTACAAAGGAGGGCTATTTATGCTCGATATAAAACACATAGGTGAATTAGGTGAACTCTTTGGCATGTTGGCATCTGCCCTATTAACCGGTTACATACACAAGGGAATTCCGAAATACAAATCTCTTTACACCCTATTCCTTTGGACATTCGGACACGCCATTATACTGGTTTTTAGCAGCATGTATTATTACAGACTGCAACCTGAAATGGCTTGGCCTTTTGTTAAAGTTCAATTGGGCTCAACAGCAATTAAAATTGCCATGGGAACCATACTTACTTTAATTCTACTCCGCATTGCTCAAGGAAGAACTTCTTATTACAATCAAGAACAACAATGACAACTATAGAACTTAAAATTGAAGGGGCCATTGCCGTTGTCTCATTAAATAGACAAGAAAAATTCAATAGCTTCAACAGGCAAATGACCTCCGAACTACTCGAGACGTTACACAATATAAAAAACCGAACAGATATTCGGTGTGTGGTATTGACTGGAAAAGGAAAAGCTTTTTGTGCCGGACAAGATTTGGGAGAAGCTATAGATAAAGACGGTCCAGGTCTAGAACGCATTTTGAAAGAAGGGTACAACCCTTTGATTCAAGCCATGCGGAATTTACCCATACCCATTGTTTGCGCGGTGAATGGCGTTGCGGCCGGAGCTGGAGCTAACATTGCCTTGGCATGTGACATCTTGGTTGCAAACGATAACGCCAGTTTTATACAAGCTTTCACAAAAATTGGATTGATACCCGATAGCGGGGGAACGTATTTCTTACCCAAAATTATTGGCACTCACAGAGCCATGGCTCAAATGCTACTTGCCGACAAAGTAAGTGCTTCAGAGGCCAAAGAAATAGGGCTGATACATGCCGTTTATTCGGCAGAATTTTTTATGGAAGAAACCATGAAGTTAGCGCAGCGACTCGCTGATATGCCCACTCAAGCTTTGGCTTTCACCAAACAAGCCGTTTATGCCGGTTGGAATAATACGTTGGAAGAACAGCTGGAGCTTGAATTAGAACTGCAAATAAAAGCTGGGAATACGGAAGATCATCAAGAAGGAATTTCAGCATTTCTTGAAAAACGAACTCCCCAATTTACCGGAAAGTAATGAGATGGATTGCACTTTCTGAAGAACTTCCAATGGATGGACAACGTGTTTTGGCATTTGTTCCGAATCATCAGTTCCATGTGCCGGGTAAAACAGGAGAGGTAGAGCTGAGAGAGGTGATGATTCTACATTTTCAGAAGAATTTTTTTCTGAATGACCCAATAAAATCAGAAAAGTTTGGCATTCATTTTTGGAAAGGTGAAGGACATTCGAATCAATATTTCAATGCCGTAAGTCATTGGATGCATTTACCAGATCAGCCTTGATTGCGCCTTACACGAATGAAGCAACTCTTTCAAAACATTCAACTCTTTAAAATTGCAAAACTGGCATTTGCAACGGGCATTGGACAGCTCATTACCTACGCAACAGCACCCCTTTTAAGTAGACTTTTCACCACACAAGACTTTGCAGAATTCGGTCTTTTCTATTCCTTAATTGTTACGCTTGCTGTGGCTGCCACGTTGAGAATTGAGTATTTAATCCCTAGCAGCAAAACCACAGAAGAAGCAATTGATTTCGCCCAGCATGCCAATCATACCCTGTGGAAATTTACGGGTGGACTTGCTGTTTTTGTGGTATTGTTTTATTTAGCTATTGGTCAATTAAATTTATTCGTTACGCTTATTCCTCTTGGTGTTGTAGCTGTTGCTCAACCACAAATTTTCAATTTACTTTCTACAAAACTTGAGCGTTACAATTTGAATGTTAGCTACCGTATTCTAACGAACATTGGCGTGAATGGTTTATCGATTCTCTTCGGTTATTTCTACATGGGATCAAACGGACTCATATTGGGCTTCCTCATAGGTCAGTTCATTTCTTTATTTTTCCTACGATTCGGAATCGGTGCAAAGCGAGTTGGGAAAGAAATTTCAAATTGGAAAGAAAAATGGTTAACGCTTAAAACTCATGCCGTATTCAACACCACTCAAGGTATCATTGAGACATTGCAACTCAGTGGAACAATCTGGATACTCAATATCTTGTTCGGTGGACAAGAAGCGGGATGGTATTTCATGACGTGGAAATTGATTCAAGCTCCGGTTACTTTGGTAAGTAACACGGTATTTCAGGTACAGTTCAACAAGGCATCTGAACTTCACCACGAAAAACAATCCTATCAACATCTGATACTTAAAACCTTCGGCCTACTCTTTATCATGAGTTTCGTTTTTGCCATTTGCATATTCATTTGGGGTCCTGAATTATTTGCTTGGTTCTTCGGGGCAGATTGGACCATGTCAGGGATTTTTGCTCGATATCTCTCAATCTATTTCGTATTTAATTTCTGCGTATCTCCATTTTCGTTTGTGGCCATATTGGAAGAGAAGCAAAAAATATCTTTGGCATTTACATTATTGGATTTGGCCGTAAAACTAGGCACACTTCTTTACGGTGTGCATTTGCACAGTATAGACATTGCATTAATTGGCTATTCCATTGGAAGCGCACTTGTGCTTATCATTCAATTTGCTTGGTATCTTTATTTATCTAAACCAAGGCGGTGATTCAGGTTTCAAAATATTCAAAGAATTTCATCACACTTTTCTCAGGGAATATTCTGAGCCAACTCATTCCTTTTCTAGTTGCGCCAATTCTTGCAAGATTATATTCTCCAGAAGAATTCGCTGTTGCCGCCAATTACATGGCTATTGTTGGCGTCTTCGGAATTGTGGCTTCAGGTAGATTGGAAATGGCTATACCCATACCCGCCTCTGATGATCATGCGAAAGAAATTCTTTGGAATGCCTGGGGGTTTGTTGGAATAACATTCTTTCTCTCGACTTGCGTTATTTTTTTTCAAAATGAAATTGCATCCTTGTACCATGACGAAACCCTTGCATCTTATTTATGGCTTGTGCCATTGGGCGTGCTTAGTTACGGACTTCTGAATATTTACAGTAACATACAAGTTCGTAAGCGACAATTTACTTTATTGAGTCTTGGAAAAGTTACACAGTCAATTGTAAACAATCTTGTAGCGGCAGCTCTCGGTTACCTCATTTGGGGTGTAGATGGACTCATTTTAAGTTGGCTACTTTCTCAATTCATGAACGCAGTCATACTCATGTTTCGTTCTAAAATTGAAAGCGCAGATTACAAAAAATTTTCATGGGAACGCTTGAAGGAATACCGAGATTTCCCGTTGATTAATTCATTGCATGCCTTTACAGATATGTTTGCCACCCAATTTTTACTTTTCTGGATCATTACTTTTTATTTCGGGAAATTTGAATTGGGACTTTTTGCTTTAATGCACCGTTATGTTCGAGCTCCAATAACATTGATTACCGGCTCATCATCACAGCTCTTTTTTGCCGAAGCCGCCCAGCACAAAAACAACAACACATCTATTCACTCACTGCTAAAAAAAACCCTTTTCACTTCGGCCGTTTTCGGAGTGGCATTTTTACTGATAACTTTATTCCTTGGGCCAACGATTTTCAGTTGGTATTTGGGTGAAAAATGGACCTTGGCTGGACATTACGCCCAAATTATGTCACCCGCTCTAACTCTGCTCTTTTTCACTTCCCCCCTATCTACAACTCCGCTTATTTTCGGCAAACAAAAACAAGCGTTTCTTTTTAGCTTATTGGGGTACGTGATTACACTGAGTCTCTTACTTTTCACGGCAATTGGAAATTGGGAATTCGAAGATGCATTGTGGTGTTACTCATTGGGTTTCGTTGGATATTATATATTCATTTTGTTGTGGTATATTCACTTAATTCGAAAACATAATGCGCGTCATCATTAGTGGATTGCCCTACTTCGGAAAAGACTTGTCTCAAAAACTAGGCAATGCATACCCCGAAAGCAGTTTTATTTTCCTGAACACATATTATTCCAAATGGGATCAATTCCGCTTTCTATTTCTTGTTCCATTTGCTGACCTGGTTATTTCTATGAATGGAGTAACAGATAGAAGCGGAAGTTTAAACTGGGTTCTTTTATGGAAAAAGAAACTACTCATGCAATGGCAAGGTACAGATGTTCTGCTTGCCATGGAGCGATTTAAGAATGGCACTCTTGAAACAAAATATATTCATCACGCCACGCATTTCGCAGATTCAGATTGGTTGGAAGACGAGTTAAAAAGTGTTGGACTGAGACCCTTTCGACAAACTTTCAAATGCATAGAACCCATTGAACGTGTTGAAGAATACAAGCAAATCAAAGCCATGACTTACATTGCTGAGAAACGCAAAGATTTTTACGGATTCAAATACTTAACTCACCTTGCCCAACATTTCCCCAGCATAAAGTTCACGGTATGTGGAATGGAAAAACCTCAAGATTACGTTCCAGAGAACATCCACTTTCTAGGCTGGGTAAACCGCACTATCTTCACTGAAGAGCTTCGCGAACATGCCATTTTTCTGCGTTTAACGGAGCACGACGGTTATCCGGTATCTGTCATAGAAGCAATGAGCGCGGGGGCTGAAATACTTATGACCTTGCCAGATGACAACGTTTTACTCTGCAAAACAATAGAACAAGCTGTTGAACAATTTGGAGTTGCAATGCAACGAATTCAGGATAGAAATTTCAAACCTCGTCATGACATTGCCGAGAAAACAAACGAAATTTACAGCGCAGAAAAAATCTTAACTTCATACTACAACAAAATAAAAAGCCTTGTTCAATCGTAAGCGAATAGCCCTCATTACAACCTGGTATCCACCCATATCGAGTGTGGCCACTTTGCGTATGGAAGCATTTGCAACCTACCTCAGTGAGGATTTTGAGGTTGTTGTTTATACACTGGGTGATGAAATTTCACATTCAGATATTCATGATTCCTTGCAAGTAAATCGATTTCCGACTCATGCTGTTTTGTCTAAACTGAAAAGCAATACCAATGATTCAAAATTTGTACATAAATTAAAAACTGGATTGAGAATTATTGTAGGACAAATTATTCGAAAGCCCCTGAGACAATGGGTAAAAAACACATTGAATAAACTTATATCAGATCATGAATCGAGACCTTTTGATTGCATCATTTCTTCGTTTGCGCCGCAAGAAGCTCATGAAGTAGCCATACTATTCAAAAGAGCATTTCCGAAAATTCCTTGGATTGCCGACATGCGCGACGAGATGTCGGGAAATGCGCATGCAACACCTAGTTCACGAGAAAAATTTGCAGCATTTGAAAAACAGTTAGAACAATACGCCAACGCAATTACAACAGTAAGCTTACCCATTGTTAAATCGTTTGAAAGCAAGTGCCCGAAAGTTCCGCGTATCATTGAAATACAAAACGGGTACAACCATCACATTCCATCTGTACCCATTGAAAAAGGTGATATACTTCGACTTGGATACTTTGGAACATTTTACGGAAGTAGAAAACCAGCAACACTTTTCAAAGCATGGGAGAATGCTTTAAAAAAATACGAAGACCTTCCCATGGAACTTCATTTAGTTGGGGCGCATGCGAACTTCTCTATTCCGGAAAGACTTCGACCTAACGTGCACATGCATTCAGGACTTCCCTATGAAAAGGCCATAGCAAAAATGCAAACCATGCATGCCAACATACTCATACATCCAAGAACAGAAATGAAGGGTGTATACACAGGAAAATTGTATGATTATCTATCAGTTTGCAGACCGGTACTTGGATTAGTTGACAAAGACGACGTGGCTGCAGAATTAATAAAAAAACTGAAAGGCGGCTATGTTGCTGAATTTTCTTCGATTGAGGAAATTGAAAATGAAATTATACACCTGATTGAAGATTGGAAGAACAACAATCTTAGAACTCCCAATTATTCAGCAGTTCAATTATTGCATCGCAAAGTAGGTGTGAATCAACTGAAAAATCTCATTAATACACTTTGTGAAATATGAAGATTGTTATAGTTGGCTCGAAATCCATTCACAATAAGAATTTCTTGGATTCACTTCCAGAACAATGTGAAATACATTTTATTTCAGAAAGCGAAATTGATTACCCACAAGTTCGCACGCAAGGTGCATTTTCATTTCGCTCACTGAATCCCATTCAGTGGATCATCAATTATCGAAAGTTAAAGCGCTGGATTCGAGATTTGAATCCTCACCTTGTTCATATTCACCAAATCAACCGACTTGCTTATTTCGCTGCACGGGCAACCAGTAAATTGGGGATTCCAATTGTCTCAACCTCCTGGGGGAGTGATGTGTTGTTGATGCCTAAAAAGAATTTCATTTTCAAATTAATTACCAAGCGAACGTTGCAGAGAAGTGCATGTATTACTGCGAACTCGAATCAAATGATTGAGGCCATGAAGGAAATTCATTGGCATGATTCAAAGTACCGCTGGCAACAGTATGGCATTGCTGAAGTTCCTGAACTTCAACAAAAAGAAGATTTCGTTTTTTCAAATCGACTGCATGAAACGTTGTATAACATAGATCAGATCATTCAATATTTTGTGGAGTTTAAAAAAGCTCACCCTTCGTGGAAATTAATAGTTGCAGGAAGCGGGAAAGAAACTGAAAATTTGAAACAAATCGTTAGGCAAGTCAATGCTAATGATTCCATTGAATTTGTTGGATGGCTTAGCCCTGAAGAGAATGCCATGTGGTACAGCAAGTCTAAAATTTACATATCCATTCCGCAAAGCGATGGCACAGCGATTAGCATGCTGGAAGCCCTGGCGCATGGGTGTTTGCCGGTGCTACCCAATTTACCCGTAACTAAAGAATGGATAGTGGACGGAAAAACAGGTGTTATTCAAAAAGAAAATTCGAATCCATTGTTCGAAGCCATCACCCTCCTTGATGAAGACTATGCAAGCGTTAATCGAGCGAAAATCAAAACACTGGCCATTCGAAAAGAATGCGGTCAAGCGTATTTCGAATTATATAAAAGTCTAATTCACGCATGAGCACTTTGAAAAAAGAGACCGTCTGGTTTGTGAGTCAATATGCAGGTGCTCCTGATATTGGTATGCAATATAGACAATATCAATTCGCAAAGGAATTAATAGCCATGGGTCATGAGGTTGCCATTGTAAGCTCAACCTATTCCCACCTCTTTAGAAAATTACCACCGAACGAAAATAAATTCAATTTTGAAAATCGAGAAATGATTCACTACTGCTGGGTGCGTACACCTGCATATGCGAAAAGTATTTCTATTGGCCGATTTTGGAACATGCTTGTATTCGCTTGGCGCTTGTTTTTCCTTCCTACACATGAATTACCAAAACCAACAGTCATTGTAGTTTCTTCACCATCTATGCTTCCTATTCAAGTTGCCTTGAAGTGGAGAAAGAAATTTCAAGCGAAAGTGTTTTTTGAAGTACGAGATATTTGGCCATTGACCCTTATGGAACTTGGCGGACTCTCGAAATATCATCCTTTGGTAGCCTTTATGAGATATTTTGAAAAGAAAGCCTACCGCAAAAGCGATAAAATTATTTCTCTTCTACCCTGCGCGAAAGCACATTTTATGGATGGCGGCATGGCAGAAAGTAAGTTCGTTTATATTCCCAACGGAATAGACTCAAACATTCCTCCTAATTCTCTAACACCAATTGAAAAAACAAATAAACTGGTGATTGGATATGGCGGTTCTTTGGGAAAAGCAAACGCACTTGATTTTTTACTTGATGCTGCCGAAGAATTGAGACACCGGGAAGACATTGAATTTATTCTTATGGGTAAAGGCGATGACGAAATACATTTAAAGGAAAGGGCGAATAAAATAAAAAATGTAACTGTGTTACCTCCCGTTGAGAAAAAAGATTTTTTAGAAAAACTTGGAACATTTGATATTTGCTACTTGGGGCTTCGGGCTGATTCACTCTTTCGTTTTGGCGTTTCGCCAAACAAACTATTCGACTACATGCAAGCGGGAAAACCAATCATTTACAACATTGATTCAGGTAACAAACCTGTAGATGAAGCCCAATGTGGAATTTCGGTTACTCCTGGTAATAAATTGGAATTGATTGCGGCAATTGAAACCTTGGCCCAGTTAACGCATGAAGAACGCATAGCCATGGGGCTGCGCGGAAGAGCTTTCGTACTTGAACATCATACTTATCATTTCTTAGCAAAAAAAATAATTGACAGTGCTAAAAATTAAAATCACTTTCATATTTGTTCTGCTAATGAGCCTTCATTCATTCGAACAAACGGCAATGCAATCGTTAAATTCAGATCGCGTCTATTGGGAATTTCATGAATTCAATTCAACCGAGATCATGTCGGCGCAAGTTCCGGGCAATGTGCATACCGACCTGATGAATAACATGATTATTCCAGACCCCTTAATTGGAACAAATGAACGCGAGGTGCAATGGGTTGAAACTAAAACTTGGGTGTATGAATTGAATCATTTCGCCGTTGACGCAGACATTCTCGAAAAAAAAGAAATCTATCTTCAACTTAACGGCATTGATACACACGCCGAAGTGATCTTGAATAGTGTAGTTCTTGGAAAATGTAACAATGCATTCACGCGATACCAATTCGATGTAAAAAAAATAATTCAACCTGAAAACAACCATCTCACCATTCGGTTTTTTCCAGTTGTTCCCATTGCTCAAGAAATTCTTCGCAACCGCATACTACCCTTACCGGGTGATAG
>CAYSEX010000027.1:23122-28765 GCA_964430305.1 uncultured Chryseobacterium sp. | reverse complement strand
TTCCCGCATGACCCCGGTGTTCATCCAAAAGCGCTCATGCACGAAGGAATTACCTCAACAAAAATGGGAATCAAAGGAACCTCTCATCACAATGAGAGCATTCGTGTATTCCGCGATTTATCCCTAGCATCTTATACCCAAGCACCCATACACTTCTTTAGCATCTCATGTGCTGAAAGTGTTGATTTAATTCGCAAAGCGAAGAAAAATGGACAAGACGTTACCTGTTCCATTGCTGCTCATCAGCTGTCTTTTCTAGATAAGGACCTGATTGATTTCGATAGCAACAAAAAAGTCTGGCCACCTTTCCGCGATTTGAAACATAAAAAAGCACTGCTCAAGGGCATTCAAGATGGAACCATAGACGCCATAGAAAGTCAACACACTCCCCTTGAAATAGAGCACAAAGAACTTGAATTTGAATATGCTGAATTCGGTATGAACACCATTCAACACGCGTTGCTTATCGCCTTCAACTCCATGAAGGAAGAAATTGCAACCGACAAAATTCTTGAACTGTTTACTTCGGGTCCCTCGAAATGCATGCAGCTTCAGAATACCACACCCGAAAACGCATGTTTTATTTTCAATCCGAACGGAATCACCGAAGTTCAAAATGAGCAGTGGTACTCGAAGTCCAAGAATACACCATTTCTTGGTCATGGACTTCAAGGATCTATCAGACAGCTTTGATTATGCTTGTCCTTGAGGACCACCGAATGTCATAGGAAATGCAGTATCCATGGAACCCTCTTGAATTTTTCCATGTTGCGCTTCAAATTTCGAGATGTTATCTTGTAAGGCCTGCATTAGTCTCTTGGCGTGCTGGGGAGTCATTATAATGCGCGATTGAACACGGGCTTTGGGTACATTCGGCATTACTCGAATAAAGTCCAATACAAATTCTGAATTGCTGTGCGTAATCACGGCCAAGTTTGAATAGGTCCCTTCCGCTACTTGTTCATTTAACTCAATGTTAATTTGATTCTCTTTCTGTTCCATGTTCAAATAAGATTTGATTTAATTCATTTAAAGATGCAATGGTAAAGGTAGGGCTATAATTGTGGCGTACACCCTTTCTACCCGTTAATTCATCGAGCCGCTTTTCGGTAGCTTCAAAGAATACTTGATCAATTCCTGCATTCCGTGCACCCAAAACATCCGCTTCCCAATCGTCTCCAATCATAACCGCTTCCTCTGGTGTTGCATTCGCCTTTTGCAATGCCAAATCAAAAATGGCCCGATGTGGTTTTCGAACACCAGCTTCTTCACTATAGACCACATGTTGGAAAAAAGATCTGATGTTTGCAGACTCCATCTTAATGCCTTGCACCTCAATGAAACCATTGGTAACCATAACGTTTATGTAATCTTTTTGAGCTGCTTGAAGAACGTCTATAGCCCCAGGAAGCATGGCGCTCAAGCGCGGACAAATGAACAAAAATTCTTCTGCAAATTGGTTTACAAATTCAGTTGTGTAATGTGCATGAACCGAGTCAAACAAATCAGAGAAACGCTTGGTTCGAAGTTCTTCTTTGGCAATTTTCCCTTCTCTGTATAACGCCCAAACACGCTCATTGAAAATTTCATAATTCGAAGTGAAGTTTTCCCAAGTACACGATTTAAAATTTGTAGACTTATATTTTTCGAACAATTGCTTAAGCGCAATTTGGGTATTTCCATGTAAATCCCAAAGTGTTCCATCGAGATCCCATAAAATCACACTGTACTTTTTCATTTAAAATAAATTAATTACCCAAGCAAGCGATGTAAGGAATAAGGCCCAAAACCAAAAACCAAGTATCAACCAGAAGGGTGTATGCCATTGATGTTTATAAAACCGGGCTGCTAGTATTGCCGATACAGGAACAGAAATTAAACCTGAAACCAGTACAATTCCAAAAAGACCAAAACGCATTTTTATACGTATCATTCTTCTTCGTTGTTTGGTGAAGGTTCGTTGATTTGGCTTCTTGTGACTTCCACCCCACCAAACAAAAAATCGCTTCCCTAAATAATAAAAAAACAACACACCCACAGTAGCTCCAATACCCGTTGTAGAAACAATAGATGCAAACTCAACTCTACCTGCATCTTTCCCTAAAAAAGCCATCATTGTGAATGGTGTGAATAAAAATTTCACAACAGCCAAAATGGCAAATAAAATGGACTGATAAATAGGCATTACGAATAAAGATAACAAATAGCGTCAATTAACCTATTGGAATAACCCATCTCATTGTCATACCACCCGACTACTTTAACCATTTTACCAATCACGCTTGTCAATTCAACATCCAATATACAACTGTGCGTATCACCCAAAATATCTTTAGAAACCAAGGGATCATAACATAGCGAAAGAATGGTTGGATGCTTTTTTTCAAATTGCTCAAACAAGGCTATGATTTCTGAGACCGAGGTGCTTTTTTGAATTATAAACGTTATATCAGACAAAGAACCATTTGCTACAGGCACTCGCATACCACAACCACCAATTTGATTTGACAATTGCGGAAAAACTTTTGTCAAAGCCTTAGCTGCTCCGGTAGTAGTTGGTACAATTGAATTGGGTGCCGAACGCGCCCTGCGAAGATCCTTGTGCGGAGCATCATGTAGTCTTTGATCACTTGTGTAAGAATGTACCGTAGAAATGTAACAGCTTTCCACACCCAAAGATTCTTCAATAACATGAATAATAGGGGCTACATTGTTGGTGGTGCAGGAGGCGCATGAAAAAAAGGAATCTTGCTTATTGACGATATGATCATTCACACCAACAATCCAATGCAACAAATCATCTTGTGCAGGCGAGGATAGAATGACCTTTTGTGCACCATTTTGAATATGAACAAGCAATTCACTTTTCGTCTTCATGGTTCCTGTGCACTCCAGTACTACATCAACTTCCCACTGTGACCATTGAGGAATATCTTCGGATTGAATGAGCGTTGCATGACCATTGGGCGTTTGAATTGAATTGTTTTCAAACACCCCCTTTATCCATATACCCTGGGTAGAGTCATATTTGAGAAGATGCCAAAGTGTTTGTGCATCGGCAATATCACGAATCACAACAACCTCTGCACAATCTCTTCGAACTAGTTCTTTGAACACCGTGCGACCAATTCGACCAAATCCGTTTATTGCAATTCTCGGCTTTCTCATAATTTCATTTCCAACGTAACGAAGGTAAGGCTTTCAAACAAAAAAGGCCTTTCAAAATGAAAGGCCTTTTTATTCTTTTCTGTCTTACTGACGAATCAGTTTAGCTGTACCACTTGCGCTTCCGGCAAATACTTTTACAATGTACTGACCAGCCGGCAAATTCTCTGTTTGCAATGAGATCTGGTGTGAACCGGCAGTCAACTGACCAAATTGGATTTGATTCACCATTTGACCATTTAACGCGTAGATCTGCGCATACGCCTGATTCACGTTGCCGCTTAATTCCAGATTCAAATTTGCATTTGACATGGTTGGGTTCGGATAAACATTTAAGTTCATGTCTAATCCAGAACCTAAGCTACTTGTGTTTTCATTTACGCCAACTGAGTAGAAATCATCACTTCTGAAGATACCTCTTCCGTGCGTACCTGCGTAGATTGTTCCAAAGTTCTGAGGATTCATATAAGGCTTAATACCTGTTTGTTGCTGACGCAAGTCAAATACAGGAACATAACCCAGAGAACCTACACTTGCACCCGCCATTGGATCAGCTGGAATTGATGAAGCAACGCCTGTGCTGTGAGTCCAGGTAGTTCCACCATCATTGGTAGCCCATACACCATACTCTGTACCCACCACAATGGTGTTACCAGAGGCATCATTTACGTCAATGACACTTGCGTAGATTGGCATTTTGTTCAACGGTGCTGTTGCTACCCAAATTGGTGTAAAGGTTGGGTTCGCATCAAGAGCATTGATCGATTCACGCACCTTTCCACCCGATACAGCGCCATATCCACCAACAGTGATTACCAAGTGGTTCGGATCATTCGGATCTGAAGCTATGCTTGTTACTGTTCCACCCGCATTGGTTATTAAAGTTGTTGTAGTTAGGTTCGCCACATCAGCAGCACTCCATAAATTTTGGAATCCTGTTACACGGTACAGTGAACCGCTCCAGCTGCTATAGTACAGCGTATTGCCATCTTTTGCCCATTCAAACGTACGCACACCAGAACCAGGAGCGTTTCCAATTTTCCACCAATCAGGTGTTGTGTTGAAATTCAACGCTTGTCTGGTCACCCACATTCCTTCAGTTCCGAAGAAACCAGTTACAAATAATGAAGTAAACTGATCTTGAACTTGCCATTGCTCGCTTACATTTTCTAGTTGATCAGCGGCATAGTAGTACCAGGTAGTTGAAGTACATTGAATATCTAAAATTGGAACAGTTATAAACGTTGTGTCTACCGCAACAACAACTTCTGTACTATCATTTACTATAATTTGTGATCCATTAACTGGATTAATTACAGTGTCTGACCAATACACCCAAATGGTTTGCTGTGTGATTTGATCAATTTGTTCTTCGTAACCAACAATGGTTGTATCGCAAATGGTAGAATCTACAATACTTGTTAAAGCTTGTGGCTCTAACCAAGGATAATTTGGATCTTCTGTGATTGGAGTTGTTGAGTAAATAGCTGGTCTATTCAACACCGGCCAGAAGTTTAACGTATCATTCAACGGGAATCTGTAGTTGAATGGTAAGGTCATGTTTTGAGTGAACAACGTTGTATCTACCCAAACCGTGTCATTTCCGTTGATATAAGAATAAATATCTTGATCTCTGTTGTTGGTTAAGATGACGTACTGTTGCGAATTTTCATCAGCTGTATTTTCATACAAACGACAAGCTGTGTAGAATGAACCCGCTTCTCCATCATCACCAATTGCGGCAAGTACTTCATCATCATAAAACTCACCACCTGCACCTGTTTGGTTGAAACGGCTAATAGCTCCGAAGTAGACAGTACTAAATGCTACTGTTGCACCCGGAACAGTTACGTTAGTTATATCGCAATCAAAACCGTCACCACCACCTACAGAGACACCTTGTTGCCAAGAGATTACATCAAATGGTCCTTCCATTCCTGGGATAAGAATGGTTCCGTTATCTTGAGCACCACCCATTGCAGCATAACCACCGCCGTGAGCTATACCATAAAACTGAGTAACGTTGTAACCTCTGTTCATTGAAGCAAAGGTGTTTCCGCCGTCTACAGACTTGAATACTCCACCGTCGCAACCAATATACCAATCTCCATTCGGAGCAATTTCAAAAGTGTGTATGTCAGAGTGAACATAATATTGAGAAGAACCAAAATCGAAGTTTGCAGCAATTTGCTCTGGTTGTGTATTTGCTCCGGCTTTCCAAAGTGTAACACCACCTACCCAACAGATTCCTGGCTCACCAGGCTTGATTCCCAACGCTAAATCGTAATACGCTTGTCCATTGTCACCAAATACAGAATATAGATTATCAATGCCAGAAGGCCATTTTACTTCCCAGTTGTCACCTTTATCACTTGTATAATAAAGACCGCCCATTTGACCTCCTGCGGCGTACAACACGTAGGCAACGTTTGAATCATCACGAGAAATGGCTAAACGAACGCGCTGTTTGTTGGATAA
>CAYSEX010000027.1:0-23022 GCA_964430305.1 uncultured Chryseobacterium sp. | reverse complement strand
CCCATTTCCCACCAGCTCATGTCAACCCTGTCTGCGCTTTGATTGCGGTCAAAGTCATTTACAGCGAGTGTCATTTCTGTAACATCACTTACTTCAAAATTGCCTGTAGTGAGGTTTCCACGCATCTTTTTCATGAGCTCAACAGACTGGTTGTACAAACCACCATTGGACTCACGTGGTGCAAACGTTGCTCGGTTGTTAAACATGTTTACAGCTGTCAAAGACAACGCTGCAGCAGCTACAAACCCAGAAGAATAAAGTAAACTTTTTAATTTCATAAACGCAGGTTAAGCATTATTTTACAATGTGCCGCAAGATAAAGTACAAATAGTTATAACAACAAAGTTTTGCAACCTTTTTCGCACTTTTTTTTCGTTTTTAAACGACTCAATCAAATAAATGCTTTTCAGCATGATAAGATGAGCGAACCAACGGACCTGATTCAACAAATCGGAAACCCATTTCTTTCCCTATTGCAGCGTATTCATTGAACTGTTCTGGTGTAATGAACTCTGCAACTGGTAGATGCTTGCGAGTAGGCTGTAGGTACTGACCCAAGGTTAATATATCCACTTGTACTTGTCGTAAATCCTCCATGGTTTCAATCACTTCATTTTTTGTTTCACCAAGCCCAAGCATCACTCCACTTTTGGTTCTCATTCCTCCTTTTTTGAGTCGGAACAACAACTCTAGAGATCGGTCGTACTTGGCTTGGATTCGCACTTGTTTGGTCAACCTTCGAACTGTCTCTAGAGTATGAGAAACTATTTCAGGGGCCACATCAATAATGCGTTGCAAATTCTCCCATTTTCCAGCAAAATCGGGTATAAGTGTTTCCATGGTGGTACTTGGTGACAATTCACGAACCTTTTGAACGGTATTGTACCAAATTTCTGCCCCTCCATCGGGTAGATCATCACGGTCAACAGAAGTAATAACGGCATGTTTCACCCCCATTAACTTCACACTTTTTGCAACACGTAGTGGTTCAAAAGGATCTGCTTCAAGCGGCTTCCCCGTAGCCACGGCACA
This sequence comes from uncultured Chryseobacterium sp., assembly GCA_964430305.1. GTDB lineage: Bacteria > Bacteroidota > Bacteroidia > Flavobacteriales_D > Sanyastnellaceae > CAIZGX01. The sequence goes on along the minus strand of CAYSEX010000027.1, from coordinate 21,990 downwards.
AAAACCACAACTACGCGTGCATATATTACCAAGAATCATAAATGTTGCAGTGCCTTCCCCCCAACATTCGCCCATATTTGGGCAATTGCCACTTTCACAAATGGTATGTAATTTATGTTCGTCAACCAACGACCTAACCTTTCTGTAGTTTTCACCCGTTGGTAATTTAACTTTCAACCATTTCGGCTTCTGCACGCGTTCCTGTTCCATTTCTTCTAATTATACTTTCTACCAAAAATAAACTGTATCTGACCAGACAAAAACAACCAATGGTTATTGGCGTGATCTGGCAAGGTTTCCAATACATCTTGAGACATAATTTCTATTCTCTTTGGAAATACTTCAGCACCAAAACTCACTTCAATGGCTCTTATTCCATCTCGAAAACCGCTATATTCGAAACCCATAGCAATTTTTGAATTCAAACCCGGATGCAATTTCAACTCTGAAAATCCCAAAAGATTACTTGCTCTTCCATAGATATTCGAATTGTAATGAATCAGGGGGTCATACCTTTCCGTCTCAATTGAATATCCGTTAAAGTTTGGATCTAAATATAGTATCTCAAGATATATCGGACGGGTCACACCCAACGTTCCTCCCAACCCCCATGTGCGATAAATTTGCACACCCGATTTTCTCATTTTATCTGATATCACTCGCTTCTTGCCATACGTAACATTGAGTGCATAAAACGCGTTGAGTTTCCCGAAGTAATATGGCCTAGCGCTTGGATCTTGAAAATACGTTTTAACTTCTTTTTCATGCTTCACGAAATTGAAACTACACTCAAGTAAATTTGTTTTGTATCCCCTTTTGATCCAACCCTTGGTATAAGAACCTCCCCAGCCGTTGGTGCGAATATTCAGGCTACCCTGCTTGGTATGACTGTAAAAAAAAACACCATCCTTTTTTTCTTCCGTTTGAGAAATTACCCGCAACGAAAGAACACTTAATAGAATCAAGACAAAGGTTCGTATCATCAAAACAAAAGTAACGCATTCAGTTCAAGTAAAGCATGAACAACGTAGATTTACAACAAAGAAAAATTATGACAAAAATGAATATGGTTTATGCGGGCGATTTGCGATGCGAAATTGTCCACGAATACAGTCAATCTCAAATAGAAACAGATGCGCCCTTGGATAATCAAGGTAAGGCACAACGCTTTTCGCCAACTGATTTGCTTTGCACTTCATTGGCTACATGTATACTTACCACTATTGCCATTGCCGCACAAGCAAGAAAGTGGCCTTTTTCAGAAGCAAAAGCAAGTATTGAGAAAATAATGCAAGACAACCCAAGGAGAATCGGAGAAATAAAAATCCACATCAACATAGGCAAACATGGCTACAGTGAGGAAACAAAAGAGAAAATCAAAGCGTACTCTAAGGCATGCCCTGTTAGTAGGAGCTTAAATCCTGATGTAATTCAGACTGTAACGTTTGAGTTCGAGGACTAACGCTGTGTAGCTACTTTATCGTATGCACTGCACTTTTCATGCTTTTTGTGACAAGCAACGGTACTGAATAATCCAAGTGCAACAAGAGCAAACAATAATAAGCGTAGCGATTTCATTCTTTTCTTTATTTGATTTTCAAATGTAAACGAATAATCCAAGAACAGGTTTCAAAATTGTTTTTCAGTTATCAACATATTAATCAACTTATAATTAGGGCTCTGTTCTTTTTACTTAGCATTGGACACCTTTACGCTCAAAAAGAGGTGCACAACTTCTTGAATTTTAAATCGAAATTCAATTCACCAGATCTTGTTTTAAACCAATTGCACGGCACGGGCTATCCCTATGCCAGTGTTTCTTTGGATACAGTCATTGAACACAAAAATGTAACTACGTACAACTGGACTGTTCAATTAGGTAATCGCATTCTCTGCGACAGCGTGCTTTTCAATTCTGATCTTTTAAACAAAAAAACGCTTTATCGAATAATACAAATCTCACCTGGCATGGTATACAATGAGCGTGAAATCAAAAAAATCACTCAACGTGTCAATACTATTCCAGGAATTCGAATGAATCAGAATCCGCAAATTACATTCTTCGAAAAATCTTTTCAAATACGAATTCCGTTGGAACGAGTAAAAAAAAATAAGTTAGACGGAATCATGCAAATTCAGAATGACCCAGTACAATCGAAATCCATTGTCACCGGAAACTTAGACCTTGAACTACACAACCTTTTAAAACGATCGGAATCCCTGCATTTTCTTTGGAAAAGACCAACCACAAACAGTCAATACCTCTTGGCATCAATTCGCTTACCATTTGCCCTCGGACTTCCATTAGGTGTGAATACTGATATCCAAGCATTTCTCCGCGATTCCACTTTCGCGCAATCTCAACTCAAGGTTACAATGTATGGTTCCACAAGCGTTGAAGACGGTTTGTCTATATTTCTTTTGAAGACAAATAATGTTCGATTTCAAGATGAAGCAACCCTTGGGAACACGAAATCTTTGCAATACGGATTGCAATTTGGCAGACAAAGGGGAAATCTCTCTGCCCTTCTTCCTGAAAAAGGTTTCATGTTTCAGATTGGAGGTAACGCGGGGCAGCGCAAAACAGTTGCTACGAATACAAATTCAATCATCTATGGATACGCATGTGCATTGCAACTGCATGCTACCCGTGGAAATGTATTCTTGCAATCTAAATTTTTAAGTTCTGGAACCTTTGGCGCTGCATTCTTTGAAAATGAAGCCCAGCGGATCGGTGGCATGAACAGTGTACGCGGGTTTTTCGAAGAAAGTATACCTGCATTTCACTATGCATTGGTTCAAAGTAATTTGGGTAGACGCTTTGGAAATTCATTTTCAACTTATATCACCACTGATGTTGGTCAGATTTTTCAACCCCTGAGCAGACGAATTGGAAGTATTGGAATTGGAACAACCATACTTCAAAACAACTCCTCTGTGGCATTATCTTTTGCGTGGCCATTTGAGAAAGGATATGCATTTGAGGCGTCCAATGCGCGTCTTGGCGTGCAATTCAACACCTACTTTTAGAATACTTATTCACAATTTCCGATGAATCTTGAACCCCTCGTATTTTTACAAACATGAATATGATTGATCTTCTTATTGGATTTTTTGCTGGAATTGTTTTCTGCTATTTTATGCTTTTGCTAACGCGAAAAAAAGATTCCACTACCATCAATCTTGAATTGTTTGAACGAGAGAAACAAGACGACCTCAAAACCATTCATCAATTGCAAGAACGCGTTGAACAACTCATTGCAGCTAACGCTACCAATGAAGCCAACCTCAACGCTGCCAATAAAGCCATTGAACATGAAAAAGCACTTATTGACGATTTAAAACTTCAATTGAAAAATGAATTTAAATTGGTGAGCACTGAAATTGTTGAAGAGCGCGTGAAGCATTTAACCACAACGAATGAGACTCAACTCAACACCCTCATTTCACCACTGCGAGAAAGCATCAAAGACTTCCGCAGCAAATTAGAGGAGAAAGAGAAACACGATACCGATCGAGCAAGTGCCATTCGAACACACATTGAACACCTCATTAAAATGAATGAGGCTGTGACCAGTAGCGCCGATGGTCTAACCAAGGCGTTGAAGGGAGACAATAAAGTACAGGGAAATTGGGGTGAAATGATTTTAGAAAGCGTACTTGAAAAAAGTGGATTGGTTAAAGATCAAGAATACACCGTGCAGCACAACGCGCAAAACGATGACGAAGACAGAATACGTCCTGACATCATTATTCATTTACCAGATAAAAAGCACATCATCATTGACTCGAAAGTATCTCTCACTGCATTTCATTCGTTTGTGAATACGGAAGACGAAAATGAACAAAAGAAATACTTGGGACAGCATTTAGACAGCATCAAAAATCACATTAAAAAATTGAGTGATAAGAAATACGAGTCTTCTGAATCATTCATCACACCTGATTTTGTATTGTTATTTATGCCAATAGAACCGGCCTTAACGGCGGCATTTCGTGCAGATGGGAATCTGTTTCAAATGGCATGGGAGAAAAACATTATTTTAGTTTCACCCACCACCTTACTTGCCACCTTGCGCACCGTAGCCAGTGTATGGGCCATAGAGAAAAGATCAAAAAACGCTGATGAAATAGCTCGTCTCGCAGGGAAATTCATAGACAAGTTAGACAATGCTTTTGGGCATTTAGATAAAGTTGAGAAGAAACTAGCTGGAGCGCAAACTGATTTTCAATTGGCTATGAATCTCATTAAAAACAGTCCCGATAACTTAATTAAGCGCGCCGTGGCATTGAAAGAGATGGGAGCTAAATCGTCGAAAAACATAGAAAAAAGGCTACCTTCGTCTTCAGAAAATCAAGAAAATGAATCAGAGGAGGATTCTGAATAAACTGCTAATACTTATCCTATTGTTCAGCATAGGATGCTCCACCTCGAAATCAAGTTTGAAAGGAAATAAAGGTGGTGAATTTGAATTCAATCCCGTTTATCAATTTGCTCATTTAACCTCTGATACTACCGGGCTTTACCTGCGATTCAAATCTGATGAATTGTTATATATGAGAAGCAGCGAAGCTGCAGACTTTGTTGCCAATGTTCGGGTAAAACTGATTCAAAAAACAGGAGGGAAATCAGATACCCTTTCATTTGAATTTCATCCGCCCCAACAACAAGAAATTGGTTATTGGGAGAAAGAAATACGCATATACCAACCTGTAGATTCCTCCAAATCTGCAAACTGCATGTATGAGTTGGAAATTCAAGATATCAATAGAAATGTGAAGTGCCAATACACGGAAGAAGTAACCAAGAACAAGCAACCAAGTATTTTTGACTTACATCTTTTTTCCAAACAGACCAAACTCAGAATAACAACTCAACTGGGATCCATCCACGGTTTATTGAAAGGCGATACCATTGAAATGCGAATGCCACGTTTCCCTAAAGATTCAACCTTGCACTTGCGATTTGCTGAATTAAAAGAAATGCCCAATTTACCGCCACCTGCATTTTCAAACAACTCGCCCAATATTCCAGACACTACGGCATATTCTTTATTTAAAATCGAGTACAATCAAGGTGTATTTTCATTTGCTGTTCCTAGTCATGCTTTGATGATTCGTGATGAACAAACACTCTTGTATTTTTTACCGAGTTTTGGTGATTTCCCATACTCTACTCAATTCAAAGATTTGGTTGGCCCCATGCGCTATATCATGTCGAAGAGTGAATATGAGCAACTAAGTACTTCGCCAGACCCATACACCTACTTCTGTAATTTTTGGAGAGACTGCGGTGGTTCAGATGAAAAGGCAAAACAACTCATTGCCATCTACTTTCAACGAGTAACTACAGCGAATCAAATGTACTCCTCGCTTATTCCGGGATGGAGAACGGATCGCGGTATGATCTACACGGTGTATGGGAAACCCACCCGCATTGAATCAAATAGCAGTACCGAGCGTTGGCAATATGGCGATGAAAATCTTCCAGGTTCATTCGCCTTTGTATTTCGAAAAAAAGAACACCCTTATACCAACCGCATCTACATTTTGAATAGAGATGCTTTGTATAGAAACAGCTGGGAATCGGCCGTAAATTCATGGCGATCAGGAAGGGTTTACAGAGAATAATATGCGACAACAGATAAAAAGAAATAATCTCATTTGTGGAATTCACCCCGTTGAAGAAGTGGTGAGATCAGGCAAGCAGATAGACAAGGTGCTCATTGATCGTGAATTAAAAAGCGAAGCAATAAAAAACTTAAAATCGCTGCTTAAAGAGAATCACATTGCTTTCAATTTGGTTCCAGTGATGAAACTGAATGGACTTACGCGACTTGTTCATCAGGGTGTTGTTGCATTCACCTCACCCATTTCGTTTGGAAACTTCGAAGAGGCTTACATGAGTCAGGTAGAACAAGGCAAAACGCCTTTTCTTATTCTTCTAGACAGGATAACCGATGTTCGCAATTTCGGAGCTATCTGTAGATCGGCAGAGTGTTTCGGGTCTACACTAGTTGTGATTCCTGAACAAGGCGCTGCCTCAATCAATGAAGATGCACTGAAGGCGTCTGCTGGTGCTTTAATGCATGTTGAGGTATGTAAAGTGAAAAATTTATTAGACGCTATGGATTACCTGCATGCAAGTGGTGTTCAAACCATAGTGCTTTCTGAAAAGGCCACCGAAACCATTTTCGAAACTGCGCAGCGACTCGAACCTGAAACAGGCATTTGTTTAATTATGGGAAATGAAGAGGAAGGTGTACAACCCGGAATATTCAAACGGGCTTTGCATCAAACACGCATTCCAATGGTTGGTAAAACAGACTCATTAAATGTATCTGTTGCTGCAGGCATTGCACTGCATGCTTTCATGCGTTAAAACCTGAAACCGCCTGAAAAAGAAATTCCAACTATTCCCTGCCTCACTTGGGTGGCATCAATTAAATTGGGATCAAACATGTAATAGCTCAATTGGTCTAACATGTAACTGAAAGAAATGTTGTAAAAAACATCATCCTTTTTATAACCACCGCCAATGCTGTATTTCAATCTCCAATCTGAAGAAGCAGCCAATGGTGAAGACACGGCCTGCACACCTCCTCGAATGCGATATATATCTGCAACGCGAAGTTCAACCCCACTGCGTATGGTCTGCACCGCCTTATAATTCTCTCTTATTGCTGCATTTTCGAGCGAAAAAGTGTAGACATCTTGTAAGGATTCCATCTTCATTTTAGACAAATCTGTTGTTTCATAATCACATGAAATTACACCCAAGTTTCCTGCAATAAATGATGCACCAACTCCTACTACACTTGGCAATTTGAGACCGTAGGTATATTCATTTAGATCGGAAGCATATTCATAAAAAGATGATCCAATTTGTGAATTCATATCCGCTTCATATGCATCTAGTATAGCTTGATTCACACCGCTGTGGTAATAGGCTCCAACACGAAAATATGGACTGGGTGCATATTGAAATCCCAATTTCAATTGAAGTCCAGAATACCCAGTTGAACCTGTACCGGTATTATTCAAGGTGCTGTTGTAATTGAATGAGACGGCAGATTGCGCCGAAGTAAACTGTTCGGTATAGCTTGTAATCTTTTCATACTTCAGACGCCTAAAGGCCAATGCAGCTCCAAAATAAAATTGATTTTTATAATTCTTCGCAACACTCAAATTCCATTCTCTCAATTGTCCAGATTCCTCTACCTTGTCTGTTCTTGTAATATCACTTGTATTGCTTAACCGCGTATAAACATTACCTACAGGGTCATTGATGAGATAGGTCTCCCAAGCCAAGCCAGCTGAAAAAGGAAAACTACTTGTGATATCCGAAGTTGGCACTTGATAGGCATTGAGTTGGTTCACGAAAACATCTAGCAATGATGCTTGGTTATCAGATGAAGTAACTTCAGTAGTCTTATTGAATTTTTGCAGTACTCCAAATCCAATACCTACATAAGTTGGACTCCAATCGTTTTCTGACGTACCTGTTTGAAACACCATGGCAACAGCATCGGCAGGCAGAGCGAATCGACTGCTCTCTTGTTTATTGCCTAAAAACATAGTTGCCGTTTTATTGCTCAAACCAGTTATAGTGATATCAAATACACCCGTTTTGTAGGCAGCTAAACCGGCAGGATTTTGAAAACAATTGGTGATATCGCCGCCCAAGGAGGCGAAAGCCCCACCCATTGCATTGACCCGATTGGAATATATACCTTGAGTGTACCCATAGCGAAGGGCATCATCTTCATTTTGAGCAAAACTTTTCAAAGTCAACATAACGCAGACTAAGGCAGTTAATCTTTTCATGCTATTTCAGTCAGAAGTTATTTGCGTCCACCACTTTTACTTGGCGAACTGCCACCACCACCGCCTTTAGAGGGAGATGAACCTCCGCTTCGAGATGGTGCAGGATTTGAAGGAGCCGAATTGCTGCGCGAAGGAGCAGAATATGATGGAGCTGAGCTGCTTCGAGATGGAGCCGAATATGAAGGTGAAGAACTTCCTTTGCCCGTAGAGCTGTTGTTTGATCCTACACCGTTGGAATGATCTCTAGAAGTAGAAGAATTGGATTGATTGAAATTTCCCGAATTGGTATTTCCATAATTTCTTGAACCTGAGTGGTAATCGTCTTCATAGGTGGCTCCATTTGAAAACCCTTTTCCGGCATTATACTCCGTTGTTTTTCCGCCAACAACACCAACGGATTTTCCTGCAATTTGAAAAGACGAAACAGGTTCTTTCGATTCAACTGCAAGACCTGTAACTACTTGCTTTTGTAATCTTCCACCATGATATCCTGAGCCATTGGATAGCCCTACAGAGATGGGATTTCGATGAATATGTGTCACGTTTGAACCATTTTCACTCGAACCACCTGTGTTGTTGTTCCAACCGGAACCCCAACCACCGCCATTGTATCCTCCACCGTAGTACGGATTATAACCACCCCAACCAAAACCAGAGCCATAACCACCGTAAGATAAATATCCGTTCGGATTGTATCCCCAAGAGCTGCCATAAGGGTTGTAAGTTGAGTAACCCCAAGGCGAGTAATATGAATTTCCGTATCCATATGATCCATACGAATTGAATCCATTATCAAATCCGTTGTAGTAATTCGAAAAAGGACTTAAACCGTAAGACAACTGCCACCCGAGATTTGGACTCCAAAAAGCATTGGGATTTCTACCGCCATTGAGCTGATTGGCATTGGGTATTGCATTCGGGTTATAATAATCATCTTCACCGAGCACGTATGGGTCAGCATTTGCCGCAATGGGAGAATAAAAAAGTTCTTGTCTGTTCCAATACACCTCATCGTCTTCGAGGCGCGATCTGTCATCTGTTAAATGCTCTAAACTTGCACATGAGCTTAGACCAAGTAATGCAAGAGAAAATGCTACAAAAGGAAGTTGCTTTTTCATAGAACCAATTATTTACAATAAAGGTAAGAAAGGTTTTACCTTTGCAACACCAAAATTCATCTAAAAAATTTCATTTCATGGCAGAAAAACTAACACCTCGGGGTGAGGATTATTCCAAGTGGTACAACGAATTGGTAGTGCAAGCAGATCTTGCGCAGCATAGCGATGTAAAAGGATGTATGGTTATAAAGCCATACGGTTATGCCATTTGGGAGAAAATGAAAGATGCTCTGGACGCCATGTTCAAAGAAACGGGACATCAGAATGCCTACTTCCCCCTACTCATTCCAAAAAGTTATTTGAGTAAGGAGGCGGCACACGTTGAAGGATTCGCGAAAGAGTGTGCGGTTGTTACCCATTACCGTTTGAAATCGCAAGACGGAGGTGTAGTTGTTGATCCTGAAGCGAAATTAGAAGAAGAATTAATTATACGTCCAACCAGTGAGACCATCATTTGGAATACTTATCGCGGTTGGATTCAGAGTTACAGAGACTTGCCCATTCTTATTAATCAGTGGGCCAATGTTGTGCGTTGGGAAATGCGTACACGACTTTTTTTACGCACTGCAGAATTTTTATGGCAAGAGGGCCACACGGCGCATTCTACCTCGCAGGAAGCGATTGAAGAGACAAACAAAATGCTTGAGGTATATTCCCATTTCGCGGAAAAATTCATGGCCATGCCTGTGATCAAAGGTGCGAAGACTGCTAGTGAGCGCTTCGCTGGTGCAGAAGATACACTTTGCATTGAAGCACTTATGCAAGATGGAAAGGCCTTGCAGGCTGGAACATCTCACTTTTTGGGTCAGAATTTCGCGAAAGCATTTGATGTAAAATTTGCATCGAAAGAAGGTGTGAATGATTACGTTTGGGCAACCAGTTGGGGAGTAAGCACGCGTCTCATGGGAGCGTTAATTATGACCCATAGTGATGATAAGGGGCTACGACTTCCTCCGAAGTTAGCACCAATACACGTAGTAATAGTTCCCATTTATAAGGGGATGGAACAGTTGGAAGAAATTCGAAATAAGGTTACACCATTGTTGCAAGAATTGAAGCAATTGAGGATTACTGTGAAGTTTGATGACGATGACACCAAGCGCAGCGGTTGGAAATTCGCGGAATATGAGTTGAAAGGCGTTCCGGTGCGAGTGGCCATTGGTCCGAAAGACATGGAGAATAACACTGCTGAGTTGGCAAGAAGAGACACCAGTGAAAAAGAGACTGTTTCTTTTGACGGATTGGGCGTTCGCATACAAGGATTGTTAGATGAGATTCAGTCGAATTTATTTGAGCAAGCTTTAAGTTACAGAAACAGTCATATCACGGAAGTGAATGACTATGAAACGTTCAAGCGCTTATTGGATGAGAAGGGTGGATTTTTTGCTGCGCATTGGGATGGAACGGCAGAGACAGAAGAGCGTGTGAAAACAGAGACAAAGGCTACTATACGTTGTATACCCTTTGATGCAAAAGAAGAAGCTGGAGTTTGCATGGTTACAGGCAAACCAAGTAATAAGCGTGTTTTGTTTGCAAGAGCATATTAAAATTGAAATTTATGGCAGATACAACAGACTACAATCAAATCATCTTGTCACTTTTGAAAGAAAAAAGTGTGTTGAAGCAAGATATATTTCACAATACCATAGCGCAATTTGAAGAACTGAAAAAAGTATTAAAAGCAAGTATTGAGGAAGTATCGAGTCAATTCGGAGACACCGATTCACGAGTGACTTTTGAATATCAGGATTTAGGTGCTTTTCAGTGTCAGGTAAAAATTGCTGGAGACGTTTTAATTTTTCAGATGCACACGAATGTCTTTCAATTTGAGGCGGGTCATCATTTGTGGGGAACGGGCTATTTGAAGAACGATCCTCGCAACAGTTATGTGGGCATTATTAATGTGTATAATTTTTTATCGGATAGTTTCAGGTACAACCGCAGTTCAGACATTGGTTATTTGGTATCGCGTGTTTTTGTGAACAGAGAGAATCATTTTGTGATTCAGGGAAAGAAACAATTGGGATACATGTTCAATGATTTTATAAGTAGTACGTTTGACTTGGAATCGAAGAAGCGTTTTGTGGAGCAGTTGTATTTGTACGCCTTGAGTTTTGATTTGCTTGTGCCTCCTGCTGAGAATTTGCATCAGATTACGGTTGAGGAGATGAATGACATTAACCACAGTGGCAGTTTAGCGACTGGGAAGCGCTTGGGATTTCAGTTCAACTCGAAAGTGTAAAATTTTCTTGCGAAAAAAGAAGTTCTTTGTATATTTGCACTCGCAAAACCGAAGCGGCCCGTTCGTCTAGGGGTTAGGACATCAGATTTTCATTCTGGTAACAGGGGTTCGATTCCCCTACGGGCTACGAAGAAAACCCTCAACGCAAGTTGAGGGTTTTTTGTTTCCCCTACCCCGGATAGCAGTGGAAATCCTTTGAGCGAAGCGAGAAGATTGCAACGCATAGCCGGAAATGGGTTCAAAAAAACATTTTCAAAAAACCAAGAATGACCTGTTGTTTTTTATGCATTCTTGAAAGCCTATGCTGTGAATTTGAGGTATATTCGTTGGTATGCATATTGTCTCATTTGATCAAATTCTAGACGAAAAAAATTACGGAGGGAAAGCCGCGAACCTCTCAATCATGTTCAGGAACAAGTTTCCTGTACCTGCTGGTTTTGCGCTTTCGAAGGCCTGCTTTGATCAACGAAACAATGCCAATTTTCAATTGGAAATTCAACGTGATATTGAACTGGCTTTACACCGCCTAAATGCCACTCACGTCATGGTGCGCAGCTCTGCTATTGGTGAAGACGACAGCGACCACTCATTCGCTGGACAATTGAGCTCGTTTATTTGCGAGAAGAAATTGGAGACCGTACTAACGCATATTGCAAAATGTTGGGACTCCTACAACCAAGAGCATGTGCGCAATTATTCCGAACAAGCAAATAAAAAGTTGGGCGGTATGGGTGTTGTTATTCAAGAACTCATAGACCCCGAGTTTGCTGGTGTTATATTCACTCGATCACACATTGAAGCGCATTCCATGTTGGTTGAATACGTTCGCGGACATGGAGAGCAATTGGTTTCTGGACAAGTAAACCCTATGCGATTTCATTATCACTTGAAAGAAAAAACCATTGCAGGAGACACACAAATCTCATTTCAAGAAGCCATAGACTTGGCGCTGCAATTGGAAGATTTTTATGGATTTCCACTCGATATTGAATGGGCGTACAGGGAAAATAAATTCTACTTGGTACAAGCAAGACCCATTACCACTTCTCCCAAGCATACACGGGTGTATTGGTCGAACACCAATGTAAATGAAAATTATCCGGATGCCCTTAGCCCCATGTTATATAGCATTGCGAGACAGGCATATTACCATTATTTTAAAAACTTAGCTCAACTCTTTCAAGTACCTTCTGACGAAATTTCAAATCTTGAAAAAGAATTCCTCAATATCATTGGTGTATTCGGTGGAAAGATGTACTACAACATGAGCAGTATTCACACTGTACTTTCCTCCTCGCCATTTTCATCATTGCTCATTGCCTCATTCGATGATTTTGTGGGCTATGCCGAAGGAAACAAAGCCGAAAAACAAGAAGCCCACTTGTCACAGAAAATTGCTTTTCTGAAAACATTTTTAAAACTCAATCGGCAGTTGCCCTTGCATGTGAAACAATTCGAGGAGCGTGCCGATTTTTTCTTTTCAAAAGCCGCAGGTGCTAAAACCCAAGAGGAACTTGAAGATGCGTTTCATACTTTTCTTGAAATTCGCATGCACAGCTGGTATCATGCATCGCTCGCTGACTTCTTTGCCATGGCCTTTCACGGTTTCTTAGGGAAATTATGCAAGCGTTATTTTCCAGTTGAAGCTCATGGTATACAGAATCAATTGATTCAAGCTATTCCAAATTTAGTGAGCAGCGAGCCGGTTATTCACATGCATGAGATTGCTTTAAGAATCAAAGAAACACCTGAATTATTTTACGCTTTCCAGACCAACACTGCAGCATCTTGTTGGGCTTTGATTCAAGAATCTAAATACAATGAAGTGTTCCATGAAATTCAAGTCTATCTTGAGAATTATGGTTTTCGATGCAGTGGTGAACTGATGCTAACTACAGTGAATTACGTTGAAAACCCCGTTTCTTTCATTGCCCTGCTGAAACAATTGGTATGTCTTGAGTCGGCACATCCGAAAGAAAAAATTCATGCGAAATATCTGGAATCGCTCGAGTGCAGAAAAAAATTCAAAAGAAAAATAATTGTTCGAAATAGATTCAATCCCTTTCAACTTGTTTTTCAAACTTTTTTATTTCAATATGTTGTAAACAAAACCTGCCAAGGCATTGCTTCGCGTGAACGTGTGCGGTTGAAGCAAGCGAAAATATATTTTGGATTGAAAAAAATATTGAATAAATCAGGGTCACAGTTTTCGCAGCAAGGAAAAATAAAAGAAGCTGATGATATTTTATTCTTCACTTATCCAGAACTCATAGAATTGTTCGCTGCTTCGGCCATTACTCCTTCAGCCATGGAGCGCATTTTGGCAGAACGCAAGCATGCATGGAATGCAGAGTCTGCCTTGCATTATCCAGATGATTTTTTTACCGAACGCGGCAAATACGCGTCACCTGAAATAGTTGCGGCAGAGACCAAACCCATGAATGGAAATGCTGATTTAACCGGCTTGTGTGCATGCGGCGGCTTAATTGATGGGAAAATAAAAGTATTGGAAAGTGTGCTCGAGGCAGATAAATTGGAACCTGGTGATATATTGGTTACACGACAAACGGATCCCGGATGGGTCACTGTGTTTCCTCTCATAAGCGGACTTATTGTTGAACGCGGTGGCATGCTCTCTCATGGAGCCGTTGTTTCAAGAGAATTTGGAATACCCGCAATTGTAGGGGTTTCAGAAGCAACGAAAAAATTAAAAGACAATGATTTTGTAACCCTCAATGCGTATCAAGGAACTATAGTTATTCATCATGATCATCATTAGCACTTACATTAAGCAGCGCTTTAGTTTTCTCTTTTGGGGACTCATTGCATGTGGCATGATTTGTATTTCAGTTCCTGTTGCACATTGGAATTGGCATACCCCAATTTTCTTTTTGAGTTTATTATACCAGCTTTTTCTTTTCCGTCTCGGAGATGATCTTTTTCAAATTCGATATGACACAAACAAACCCAATCGCATCTACACCAAACAACTGGCAAAACAACCGCTGTGGATATTCTGGATTGTAAATTTCTCTGTTCTTTCGGTCTTTTTATCCATGATACAATTTCACTATTGCTTTGCTAGTATTGTGCATTTCTTATTCACGGGTATTCTGTACATGATCTTCATTCGCTGGCATGCCATTTCAAAGATTTTACCACTACTCAAATACCCACTTTTATTTTCAATAGTTACAATTAGTTTTCATTTTGAAGAATCGCAAAGTATTTCATTCCTCTTTGAAAACGCACTGCTTTTTATAAGCATACTTTACCTTGAAATGGCCTTTGATAAATCATTTGCAAACGGGTTCATTCATAAAATTCGTTTTGCAAAAACGTCTAGCCTCATAGTACTTTTTGTTTCTTTCGTCTTCATCTTTTTAAAACACAACCATGTCTTTTAATCCCAAGCAACGCCATTCTGAATTAAAGAATCCTGCACACTTACAATTTGAAGAAATTGTATGTTACCACTGTGGTGGTAGTTCATGCCATGAATTCTTGGTTGGAGAAGAAGATCTCACTGGCAAAGACGGTGAATTTCTCTATGTACAATGTGAAACGTGTGAATTGGTATATCAGAATCCGCGCATACCCGTTGAAGGAATCAAGGAATATTACGATGGTGAATACATAGCGCATAGAAAGAAAAAAAATTGGGGCATCTTAACTCCATTGTACGAATGGGCCATGAACAAACATGACCGTGAAAAGGAGAAAATTGTAAGGAAATATTTCCCAGTGAATGAAGACACTCATATTCTTGATGTGGGTTGTGCAGTAGGTACATTTTTACTTCATATGAAAACAAAAACTGACTGTCACATACACGGCGTAGATTTTAAAGATGGCCTCAATTACCCGGGTTTTGAAACCATAGATTTTTATGAAGGTTTGTATTATGAGCAACCCATTGCCACGCAAAGTATAGATGTTGTAACCATGTGGCATTTTTTTGAACATGACTACGATCCAAAAGCATCTCTGCGCATGACAACTGCCGTATTGAAAGAAGATGGAAAATTAATTATTGAGGTTCCGCGGTTAGATTCAGCTACATTTCGTTGGTTCAAAAAGAAATGGCCCGGTGTGCAGGCTCCACAGCACACAGTGCTTTATACAAAAAAAACATTAATAGCCTTTTTGGAGGAGAATGGCTTTCGAGTTGAAACCTATTTACCATACGGTGCCTTCCCACCCTACTTTTATATTTTCACTGGAACATACTTTAAATTATTCGGGAAAGGATTGAATTTGAATAAAATTATTTTTCCGTATTTCCTCGGGCAATTGCTTCTTACACCTCTATTGCTTTTTTCAAAGCAATTGAATCTTTCCATGCAAACGGTGGTATGCACAAAAAAATAGTACATATCATAAAAATGATTGTTGTGCTCATGAGCATTTTGTTTTTGGGCTTTATTCCATTCACTTTGCGTGTACTTTCTTTTGGATTGTTAACTTCATTCAATCGAAAATACCTGGCTCCTGTCATTTGCAAATTCACTTTGTTTCTCATTGGCATGCGCATTGAGATACACTTGCCAGAGAAACTTCCTCACCCCGCATTCATTACATTCAATCACAATTCCATCTTAGATGCATTTGGCCTAATGGCCATGGGGTTAAGCAAAACACGATTTCTAATGACCGAGCTCATACTCTATCAAATGCCATTCGGAAATTTCATGGCTTGGGGTGTAGGGTGTTTATTTATTCCACCTAAATCGAGTCGAGAAAGAAGAATAGCATTCTTAAAAAATTGTGTTGTTCGCATGAAGAAAGAATCGTGTTCCATTGCTGGTTCTTCAGAAGGTGTGCATAGACATGAACACGGTATTTGTAGATTTAATAGAGGTGTGTATCACATGGCACTTGCTGCAGAGGTTCCGGTAGTTGCTTTGTACATTCACTTGCCTGAAATTAATAACCCATTCAATGACTATCGCGCTTTCGAATCAGGAACCATGCACATCACGCATCTCGAAACATTTCAGACTGTGAATTGGAAATTGAATTCATTAGACGAACATATAGAAGTGGTTCGAAATGCGTATATTGAAGAATTCAAAAAAAGAAATCAATCATGAAAAGCAATTCCTTTCAAGCCAACAATTGGAGAGCGCTTTCTTTTCTTGTTACTCCTCTCCTATTTCTATTTCTCGGTATTTTCTTTTCCATGAAAGATGGCATTCCATCTTATTTCTTGAGTATTTTGTTCTATTCTTTTTTCAGCACTCAAGCATTCATTTTGCTTCACGAATGTGGACACATGCATTTTTTCAAAACACAATGGCAAAACAGATTATTCGGAAACCTCTTCGGCGTTTTTTCTGGCATACCGTTTTTTACTTGGAAGCACATGCATCACCTGCACCATAAATGGACAGGTTGGCGCGATAAAGACCCTACAACAGAGGTCACCGTTGACCCTGGAAATTCGAAATTCATACAACTCGTTGCTAATGTTTCTTGGATACTTTTCTTCCCTATCTTTTATTTAACTTATCACGTTAGTAATTATTGGAATTTAAAAAAGATTGAACGCTTCGTTCGTCCGCACATTTTTCGCAAAAGTGTTGGAAGCGTTTTCATATATGCCTTGATCTATTCTATTCTCTTTTTATTCCTGCCACTGGAGATGGTTTTGTTCGTGCTACCCTCATTTTTTCTGAGCTGTATATGGCGTGAATTAATTATTCTCACGCAGCACACACACATAGACATACCGCTTTCTGAGGGGCAAAATGTAAGTCCCATTACTTATTTAAATCAAATTCCTTACACCCGAAGTTTCTATATTGGAAAATTCTTTGAAAGATATTTCCTATTCAATTTCAATTTACATGAGGCACATCATGCTTATCCGGGAATGCCCGCCTATTACCTGCATGAGTGCCACTTAAAATTAAGCCGAAATCCGACCTATTGGCAGTGGTTTCTCCAAGCAAAAAGCATGTGGGGAGTTGATTTTATTTTCAGAACATCGAAGCACACAAATAAAAAATTTTAATTATGTCTTATACTCTCGACCGAAGTAAACAAGCTTTAGATACCATTAACAAGCACCATGAAATTCAGTCCTTGTTGGAAAAATTAAAACGAAGGGAATTTCCAACTGTTGAAAGGGAAGATATTCCCATGCGTGATTTATATAATCCACATGCACAAGAGGCTCGCTTGAGTTTATTGGAAAAATCGACTGAATCCAAGTTGGACCATTTAAGTGGAAAAAAAATATTTTCGAATGTTGATCTGTTAGAGGGAAACATTGAAAATTACATAGGTATGAGTATGGTTCCAACGGGCGTTATTGGGCCCGTTCGAGTAATTGGCACATCTGCTCATGGTGATTTCTTTGTACCCTTGGCCACAAGTGAGGGTGCCTTGATTGCAAGTTACCATCGAGGAGCGAAAGCCGCTTATATGTCGGGAGGCATACGCTCTGTTTGCTTAACTGAGAGTGTGCATCGTGCACCGCTGTTCCGATTCAAAGACATTGCAGATTTAGGCAGTTTTGTTGTTTGGATGTTGGCACAAGGTGAAAAAATGAAGGCGATTGTAAGTGGCGTAACACGACATGGGAAATTAGAAGATTTCGCGACCAACATTGAAGGCAATCAATTAATCGTCACATTCAGTTACCATACCGGTGATGCCAGTGGACAAAACATGGTAACTATTTGCACTGACGCGGTTTGTCAATGGCTAGTAGCGAATGCTCCTTGTAAGCCAGAGACTTGGTATATTGAAGGTAATTTTTCTGGCGATAAGAAAGCTACAGCCATGTCGTTCATGCATGTACGTGGAAAAAAAGTAAGTGCTGAAATTGAAGTTCCGAGGAGCATTGTAGATTCTGTATTAAAAACCACACCTGAGAAGATGGCGCAATACTGGCAATCAAGCACCATTGGAACCATACAAACGGGAAGCATTGGTGCACAAGGGCATTATGCCAATGGGCTTGCCGCATTGTTTATTGCTACAGGCCAAGATGCTGCGTGTGTTAGTGAAGCTTCCGTGGGTATAACGCGCATGGAATGCACTCCTGCAGGAGACTTATATGCTGCAGTAACCTTACCTAATCTCATTGTTGGAACCATAGGCGGCGGAACAGGACTTCCTACTCAGAAAGAATGTTTAGAACTCATGGGATGCTACGGAACAGGGAAAGCCAGAAAATATGCTGAAATCTGTGCAGCTGTTGTTTTAAGTGGCGAGTTAAGCATTGCTGCCGCACTATCGGCGGGTCATTTCACCAGTGCACATCAGAAACTAGGTCGGAAGAAAAATGGATAAATTCTGGATTTACTCAGCCATTTTAGGAGTTTTGTTTCTGTTCACTGGAATTGCGGTTCTGTTCATAACAAAAAGGAAAACTGCTTCTGAGAAACAACAACATTGGACCAAGTATCTGGTGTATTTGCTCATGGTATATCCGTTGTTATTTGCCTTTGTGCAACAGACCTATACCTTGCATGTGCTGGCCGTGATAGCCTTGTTGGGTTTGTACGAAATACAGCGCGTTTTTCCGAATAAAAAACAAATTACGCCGCATGTCATTTCTTTTTTTTACCTCCTACTTTTACTTCCCATTTTTTTTAATCCGCTCACTTGGGAAACCGTGACACCGCTTTATTTTTTTGTGGTTATTTTCGATGGGCTTTCACAAATCATTGGTCAGTTACTTCAGGGCCCCAAGTTGTGGCCGAGGGTAAGTCCGAATAAAACATGGAGTGGTTTTTTAGGCTCTACAGCATTGACATCAATCTTAGGCTATTTCATATACGGTAATGGCTATGGAATTACTTCTGTATTGTTTATTGTCATTTTAGCATTCACAGGAGACATGCTTGCAAGTTCCGTTAAGCGAGTAGCTGGGGTCAAAGATTTCAGTCAATTGTTACCGGGACATGGCGGAATTTTAGATCGTTTCGATGGTTTTCTTTTTGCCTTGGCTGTTTTCTCATGGATTCAGATGGGCCTCATGTTTACCTCTTATCAAACCATATGACAGACATTATAAATTCTTTACTTCTGTCGGTTTCTTTTCTAATGCTCTTTGCAAGTGCAGAATTCATGTATCGTTTTTTTTCTATTCAAGCTGAGTACACTCGGAAATGGGTTCATGTTGGAACAGGCTTGCTTACATTTCTTTTCCCCCTATTTCTGAGTAATCACTGGTGGGTTCTTTTGTTATGTGCCTCTTTTGCCTTGATTTTAGTCGGAAGTTTGAAGTATGGATTTCTTCCTTCCATAAACGCTGTAGAAAGAAAAACCTGGGGAAGCTTATGTTATCCGCTAGCCGTTTACACGTGCTTTTTAATCTATGCATGGAAACGAGAATACCATTATTTCTATTTACCTATTACCATACTTGCCGTTAGTGATCCATTAGCTGCGTTAATAGGGAAACGCATGAATTGGATGCCTTATCGCGTTTTCTCACAGAGCAAAAGTATCTCTGGAAATATCGCCTTTTTTGTATCGGCTTTTTGCATTTGTTATTTCACTCAAGCATATACGCAGTTGCCAGGAATTTCATTAGCATCATGCACATTGATTGCATTCATGAGTACACTTGGTGAAGCACTTTCTACGAAAGGTTTTGACAATGTGGTAATTCCATGGACTGTAGTCTTGGTGATGGTGATGCAATAAAAAAGGAGCTCCGTTGAGCTCCTTTTCTAGAACCATTAAACCAAATGATTACCTCGTTACCAAAAATGAACTACTCACTTCATGGTAATCAGATAATGCTTTAAGAACATAACTTCCTTGAGCTAAATTTGAAATATTCAAATTTTGTCCATTGTAAATTAAAATATTTTCGAAGACAACATTGCCTACGGCGTCATAAATGGCGCATGACCCATTGAAATTAGAGGTTATATGCAATTCGTTTATTGCAGGATTCGGAAATAATTCAATTGTTAGTTCTTCAATTTCAATTTCTTCTATTCCAATTGCATAAACAAAATCAGTGAATGAAGCCGTGCAACCAAAGTCTGAGGTTGCTGTTAGCGTTGCAGAGTAAGTATTTGGGACTGGGTAGGTATGTGTTGGCTCAAACAAACTTGAGAAAGTTGCATCACCAAAATCCCAATCCCAAGTTATAATGTTACCACTTGGAATAGTTGATAAATTGTTAAACGACACTAGATTTGATATTTCATCAAAAGAACTTGTAAAAGAAACTAAAGGTGCTGGGTATGCAGTAATCTCGTTGAATAGCTGATATGTGCAACCTTGTTCTGTAGTAATGTCAAGAGTAATTGGGAAAGTACCATCTTGAGTCAAGTTGAAAACAGGTCCTTGCAACGTACTCGTTCCGATTGGATTAAAATCCCAAAAATAATTCGAGATAATTCTTCCACCATATGTACTCGGATAACTAAACGTTACGTCACTGGGAATACAGATAGGGGATCCGGACTCTATGGTTATAGGTTGAATGATAGCATCTTTGAAAAGAGGAACACTAACCTCACCATTGATTAAGGCATTTGTATTAAAAAAATCTGAACTGTATACTTCAGTACAAGCCCCTTGCAAACTAAATCGTACCATTAAAAGATTCGTATAGAGTGGGCAAGCAAAATTTATTGAAGAGCCAGGTGAGGTATTACTCAAGTATTGATTATTGACATTGAAAAATGTGAAGGGATCGAGACCCGAAGTAAGGTTAGAAGTTGAGACATAAGTGAGTTTGTTGGTATCAAATTGAAACCAAAAATCAAATGAATTAATTGCTGTATTCGCTGAGTGGATTCGAACTGGAATGTCTATGTAATACACGCCTGCATTTTGTGTATATACAGCAGTATTCAAATCTAAAACAATAGTGTCATTTTGATTCAAAAGAAATTCATTTGCAACTGCTTCTTTTGATAATAAACACACTAAAACTAAAAGTAAAATTCGATTCATGGCTTATTGTATTAAAGTAAGAAGGTCGCTCAACGAATTGAGCGACCTTTTACTTGAACTATAACTCTTATTTTTCAATAACTACGCGCACTGTAGACACTACATCATTGTTGTAACAACGAACCATGTATATACCTGCGTTTACGTCAGAAAGATTAATTTCAGACATTTGATTTGCCTTAACTAAAGTAGTTTGGTGAACCAATTTTCCTGTAACGTCTATTACCTCTAACCAACCATCAAAACCTGCAGTTACTGCGAAGATTCCAGTTGATGGGTTTGGATAAACTTGAACTTCAGTTGATGTTTCAACGGTAGCTTTCTTGAAACGAATTTCTGTTTCTTTACCATTTAACATTCCCAATACTGCATTCAAATCCTTTTCAATTACTGTGTTCCCATTGGTAGTTAATACCAATTCAGCTACATTTTCATTTGAATCGAAATTGTATACATTGAATGAAGAATAACGGAAAGTTTCATCATTTGAATTGAAGAACTTCTCACCCTCAGCATTTGATTGCAATTCATTTAAGTTTGAATATTCAACTGTTGACTCGAAAGTCATTGCCATATCAATTGCGTTCACTGATTCAGAAGAAACAAATGATACAGGGATACGAACTTGAGATCCTTCAACCACTTGATTGGTTAAATCAACAAGGATGTAATCTGTTTCGTTTGTCTTTAAAATACCATCTGCAGTATATGCAGCGTAGCTTCCGTTCACATCACCCAACATGATACCTTTGTAGATTTCATCATTGATTAAAGGACAGTTTGCATAATCAGTAACATTGGCAGCCAATACGAAAGGAACAACAGGAACGTGTGCTTTGTTAAATCCTACTCCGTCCCAAGATGGGAAAG
>CAYSEX010000026.1:0-28882 GCA_964430305.1 uncultured Chryseobacterium sp. | reverse complement strand
ATGCAGAGCCACTTTATTTTCCGCTTATGCGCAACAATTTCTCGGAGATAAACATCCAAGGTTTGTTTAACCAAGGATAAACTGGGAACTGCTATCAAAGTTGATTTTGATTTCAATTCTTCAATTAACCAGAATCCGGTTAAACTCTTTCCCGCACCACAAGGAAAAATTAATTTCCCTCTTGTGTTTTCTTTTTGACTGAAATATTTAGAAGCATCTGCAAGTGCTTTTGTCTGATGTTCTTTTGGTTTAAACGGAACAAGCGAAACTTTCTTTCTTGAAAGGAAATGTCGGGCATTTTCAAAAAACTCACGCGGTAGTTCTTGCCAAGAATCTGAAAGAATTAGATTAATAGGTTTGGTGTTAAGCTTGTTGTAATTCCTAGAAGTAATATCTGCACTTGAACAGATATAACCTTGCGTGAATTTAGAAGTGCTTTCTAATAATGAAATGAAGGTGGACACTTCTTTGAATGTGACCGACTGATTTTTATCGGAGTGATATTTACATTGAATAGCGTGGTATTCTTTTCCACTTTTTGCAATAAGATCTATTCCTAAATCGTGACTAGGAATACCTAATTGTTCAATGACACTAACGGGAACCTCAGACAACAGCCAAACTTCATCGTAAAGGCTATATTTTGGAGAAAGTTTGAAATACAGTTTCGTGAGTAATTCAAACGCGTCGCCCTTTTCTTTTTTGTTCAGGTTTTCCAACATGGAAACAAACCCCTCCCAATTCTCAATATTTCTAAAAAGTTCTTTTGAATTCACAATGCATTATTATGCAATAAAATTAATGGGTAACGAGAAAACAGGTTAATAATATTTATCAACTTCAGGTTTAACTTTTCAGTGTGTTTCTATGGGTGTGTTAGAAATGAGTTTCAATACAAATCGACTTCATTGTAAGCTATTCCTTCATTCCTTCAGCTGATCAAATATCAATGATGTCAGCGTATTCAAATCACTGTTGATCATTCCGTGCATATACTTCTCATAAACAAGTTTGTTGTCTGGTGGATTCAGATTGAGATGAAATCCTTTTTCGAGTGCAAGTGTCCGAATAAATTCTCGATGTGCCCTTCCGTTTCCTTCACGAGAAGGGTGAAGATAATTTATGTTATCTAAGATTTCAGCGAGTTTCGAAGCAATAGCATTTTTGTCTGTTTTATCCAAAGCCTTGTATTCAAGAATGAGGTTGTCAATGAATAGAAGCGCAGTGTCGAATAAGTTCGTTAGGAAAAACTGCTTGCCGTCTTTGCTTATTTCCACTCTTCGTTTTTCACCTGCCCATTCGTAAACGTCTTGAAATAAATGTTTGTGAATTTCGAATAGACTTACTATTCCTATTATGATATTGGAGGAATTTTTTAATTCTTGAATTCTTTTTGCCACTGTAACACTTTCGAAAAAGAGCAGTTCTTCGGTGCTTTTAAAGTTTGGTATGTTTCGAAGTATTCCTGTTTCCGCGTCTACATAAATATATTTTGAATCAACATATTTATAGTTTTCAGCCATGATACTCTGCTTTCGTGATTTGAATTAACTCTTCAACAGATATTTTACCAAGTATATAGTCTCGAATAATCTCAACGGAATGCGGAGTAGGCACAAACCCTTCAAACATATTGCTTCCTATAGCATTTGCAGTTCGTTCCAATTCTGCGAGATTAGGAAATTTAACCCCCATTATTGTAAGTTGTATTCTGTCGATTTCAATTTCTCGATACATAACAAGGATTTTTTTCTTTAAGCGTTTTCGGTAAATATAAAATTACACAAATTAAAAATGTAAAACTAAAAAGGCGAACCGAAGTTCGCCTTTGCTCCCCAGCCTGGGCTCGAACCAGGGACCCCATGATTAACAGTCATGTGCTCTAACCAGCTGAGCTACTGAGGAATTTAACGCTTTGGTGGAACTCTCGTTTTCCATCAAAACAACTCCGCTTCGCATTCAACTCACTGACGTTACCAGTGTACAGCACCCGAGGGGTTTTCTTGAGAGAGTGCAAATGTAATCACAATTTTTTTTTATGCAATATCTCACACATCTTTTTTTTCCGTTTACCACCTTTCTATGACTACTTTTACCGCATATTTAATGTCTATGATGCTGGCGTTCCAACTTATTCTGTCTCTCTCAATTCTTATCATTCTCCACGAATTCGGACACTACATTCCCGCCCGAATTTTTAAAATTCGTGTAGAGAAATTCTACCTGTTCTTCGATCCTTGGTTCAGTCTAATCAAGAAAAAAGTTAAAGATACCGAATGGGGAATCGGATGGCTGCCCTTCGGCGGTTACGTGAAAATTGCCGGTATGATTGACGAAAGCATGGATACCGAACAAATGAAACAAGAACCAAAACCTTGGGAGTTTCGTTCAAAACCAGCTTGGCAAAGACTTATTGTAATGACTGGAGGTGTCATTGTAAACTTCATCCTCGGTATCTTACTCTATGCCCTCACTTTCGCCATATGGGGAGAGAAAGTGGTTCCCGTTGAAAACGTTAAGTACGGTATTCACGCCAATGAGGTTATGAAAAATGCCGGCCTACAAGACGGTGATAAAATCATTGCTCTCAACGGCGAAAGACCCAAGAGCTTCATGGCTATCAATAGCGCCCTGCTCTCAGATGATATTCATACCATCACGGTAACCAGAAACGGACAAAACATCGATGTTAAAATGCCAGCTGGTCTCGGTCAACAAATTGTAGATAACGGCACCAAGTCCATGCCCGTTGCCATGCGCTTGCCCTGCGTAGTAGATAGCGTAGCAACCGGGTCGAACGCCGCTGCTGCCGGACTATTGAAACACGACTCAATTATCGCTTTCAATGGTGTCCCAACAATTTTCTATCAAGATGTGGTGGCCAATATCAAAGAGAATAAAGGGAAAAATAATATCCCCGTTCAAGTCAAAAGAAACGGTACTCTCGTTGAACTCGCTGTCAATGTCACAGAAGATGGTACCATTGGGTTTTTCCCGAAAGCTGATGTTGAACAATTCGGTGTAGAACAAATCAATTACTCCTTCTTCGAAGCCATACCCGCCGGATGGAACACCGCAATTGAAACCATTGGCTCGTATGCAGGAAATTTAAAATACCTCTTCAGTAAATCGGGAGCATCACAAGTGGGTGGATTCGGAACCTTCGCGAAATTATTTCCCGAAGAATGGAACTGGGCCGCTTTCCTTCGCATCACTGCTTTCATTTCATTGATTCTTGCATTCATGAATATTCTTCCAATCCCCGCTTTAGACGGCGGTCACGTTATTTTCTTGTTGTGGGAAATGATAACAGGTAAAGCGGTAAGCCAAAAGATTCTCGAGAAAACACAAATGGTCGGGTTTTTCCTTCTTCTAACGCTCATGCTCTGGGGGAATATTATGGATATTGTTCGCGCAATTTTCGGATAAGAAAAAAACCACTATATTTGCACTCCTCTGAACGAAGAGAATATGCCTAGATGGCGGAACTGGTAGACGCGCACGACTCAAAATCGTGTACCTTCGGGTGTGTGGGTTCGATTCCCACTCTGGGTACTAAAGGCTTCTTTTGAAGCCTTTTTTTATGCTAAATTTATGGCCATGAGCTCCATTCAAGATTACCTTAACCAAGTTGATCCCGCAAAAAAAGACGCGTTTCTGCAACTTCGTTCCACCATTCAAAAAAATATTCCCGCCGGATTCCAAGAAGAATTGTCATACGGTATGATTGGCTATGTAGTTCCCCATTCCATTTATCCAAAGGGATACCATTGCTCTCCACATTTGCCGTTGCCATTTGTAAGTATTGCAGCTCAGAAAAATTTCATAGCGCTCTACCATATGGGTATTTACGCCCAGCCCGAGCTACTGAATTGGTTCGTTCAAGAATATCCCAAGCATGTAGCCTCGAAATTAGATATGGGGAAATCATGTATTCGATTCAAGAAAATAGACAATATTCCGTTTCAACTCATTGCTGAATTAATGCAAAAAATGTCTGTCCAAGATTGGATCAATTGCTATGAATTCAATTATGTGAAGAAGTCTTGATTCACGGACGAACAAACGGGTTCGCGTTTTTTTCGTATTCAATGGTTGTTGCAGGTCCGTGTCCGCTGTATACCTTAGTCTCATTGGGTAATGTATACAATTCATTGCGAATTGATTTTTCCAATGTTGCGAAATCACCACCAGGTAAATCTGTTCTTCCTATGCTTCCTTGAAAAAGTGTGTCGCCCGCAAGCAACCATCCTTCTCCCTGGAAATAAAAAACAACATGCCCCGGACTATGCCCCGGTGTAAAACGAACTTCGCATGCAATGCCCGCATGAGAGAGATTCCCAGGCTCAAGAACATAGTGCGGTGCAGGTCCCTCTGTATAGGGAAGGCCATACATGTTGGCAACAAGTGGTGAGCGCTCAACATTCACTATATCCAAGCTATGAGCCTCTGCCACAATTCCATAATTCCTGTGAATGTAATCAAGTCCCATGATGTGATCAATGTGGCAATGCGTTAACCAAACTCGTTGAAGTTGAATGTCGTTTTCTGTTAAAAACGAGCTAAACACATGCTCCTCCTCACGAGTCATCATTCCCGGATCAATGGCTACCCCAATTTTATTTTCATCCCAAATGAGGTAGGTGTTTTCGCTGAAAGCATTGAAGGTAAAGGTGTGAAGATTTAAAGGCATGTTGAACTTTTTTGACAAAAATAAGTTACCTTGGTAGTATGGTTTGGGTTGGAAGTAAGAAGTTCTTCTTTGTGTGCTGTTTATTCCTTGTCAGCTTCACCGGTTTTAGTCAATTCTACCGGGGTTCGAATGTTACATTTGGAAAGAACAGGGTGCAATACAAATTCTTTGAATGGTTTTCCCTTCAAGCAGACCACTTCGATGTTTTTTATTATACAGGTGGAAAGAATTTAGCAGAACACACGTTTCAATTTTCTGAGCAAGAATATACAAGACTTAAAAAATTTTATAACGTCAACTTCGAAGATCGAATTCAAGTTCTTGTTTTCAATAAGCAAAGTGATTTTAGGCAAAGTAATTTAGGACAGGGTACAGATGAAAACACCCAAATTGGAGGTACTACAACTATTCAAGGAAATAAAATGTTTGTTTATTTTGAAGGGTCATACCAAGATTTAGAAAGACAAATTTCCTTGGGAATATCACGTATCTTTTTTTTGAATCTCATGTATGGTGCCAATTGGTTAAACGTCATTAAAGGTGCCAATCGTATAGCATTGCCATCATGGTTTTCTGAAGGTGCAATAAGGTACGCTGCCTTTGGCGATGAAGAAGCAGCTGACGAATTTACTCTTGATTGGAAATGGGCAAATAAAAGAAACAACTTACAAAGATTGTCAAATGACCATGCAGCTCGTGTGGGGCAGGCATTTTGGAGTCATATTGTAGATATGTACGGAGAAAATGTAATGGTCAATATTCTCAATAGCACGCAGTTCTTTCGATCTACAGATGCTGGATTTTCCTACATGCTCGGAAAAAATTCGGCAACATTAATTCATTCATTCCTTTCGTCCATGGAATTAAAAAATTCCATAGAAATGGAAAGCACATTCAATCAATTGAAATTGACAAAAAGAAAATGGCAACTCTTCAATACCAATATTCATCTAAAGAGCAAATATGTATATAAACAATTTGTGCCAAGTTCTAACGGTCGGAATTGGGCTTTTGTACGTTATGATAAAGGTAGATTTTTCGTCTCAATTGCCGATCTGGAAACGGGTAAGTTGAAGATGATTCACAAAGGAGATATTCGAAGTGATCGAATACCGAATTACAGTTTCCCCGTATTAACCTGGCACCCGAGTAATCAAATTTTAGCCTATATCATTGAAAAAGAAGGTAAGCCCTATTTCGTAACCTACAACATTGAAACCAAAGAAAAGAATGAGAAAATACTCATGCAGGTAGACCAAGTCAACTCCATGAATTATAGCCCAGATGGAAAACGACTTGTATTTAGCGCCTATTATGAGGGGAAAAGTGATATTTATGTTATGCCCATTTCAGCGAATAAACCGCAAGCGATAACTTCCGATTTATTTGATGATGCCGCACCTGTTTTTTCATTAGATGGAAGTCAAATAATATTCTCTTCAAATAGACAAGATAGTCTTCGCAGAGAGTACCCCGACACCGTAAAAGCAAATTCGAATACCAAACATATATATGCTGTGCAATGGGAAGCTGCTGCAACAAAGTCAATCATGCAGCTATCATCGGGTTCATACCAAGATTTACATCCCATTGCCATGCCTAAGAATAGAGTACAATTTATTCGAGCAAAAGAAGGGAAATATGATCGATGTTCAGTTTATAGAGATAGTACCATTGCTTTCATAGACACTGTAGTTCACTATCGTTTTTTTAATGTTACCGAAGTTCTGCAGATGTATGATCGGGAGATCACTGAAATGAGTTTAGACAGCACGCAGAAATACAATACGCTCCTCTGTAATGCATATGAATTACCAGTTGCTTTCACAACTGAGTTAATGCAAGACAAAGCCATTCGAATTGAAGGTGAAGAGGTGGGTAGTAAGGAGTTGGTAAAAAAGACTTATGACGAAATGATTTGGATACCCAAAGCGAAAGCCCCAAATGCCATAGATACCAAAAATTTCTTGTTCCCTGCTGACAAAAAAAGAGAATTAGAAGAGCAGAAAAGACAGGAAGAGGCCAATGTTCAAGTTGAGAAGAAAAATCTGAAAATTCCATTCAAAAAGGACTATAGGCTCAACTTTACTACAGATTACGTGCAATCATCATGGGATAATCAATTCGCTAGCGATTTTTATCAGAACTATGTTGGTCCGTCTAGTTTAAATCCAGGTTTTTCAAATTTCTTTCGGGTTGGAGTTTCAGATTTAATGGAAGATTACAGGTTTACAGCCGGAGTGCGTCTTTCTGCGAATTTATCAAATAGCGACTTTATCTTGTCATATCAAAACTTGCTGAATAGAGTCGATAAGAAAGTTTCTCTCCAAAGGCAGAATCAAACCTTCTCAGAAAATGGAATTTATATTGAATCCCAAACATTGTTTTTAACTCAAGAATGGCTGTACCCGTTCAATGAAGTTTCAGCACTTCGCTTCACAGCTTTGGCTAGGAAAGATAGAATTGTAGTGTTAGGAATTGATCCTGTTACAACCTCCTATCCAAATACGAATGAATATAACCTTGGGGGTAAACTTGAATATTGTTTGGATAACACATATCTCAAGGGATTAAATTACCGAACAGGTATTCGGTTTAAGTCGTGGGCTGAACATTTGAGACAGCCGACCAATTGGAAGGAAAAAACCTCAGTGTATGTCGCTGGTTTTGATTTCAGATGGTATCAACCACTACACAGAGAGTTAACACTTGCTTTCAGAATGTCTGGAGCTACGTCATTTGGTGCTTATAAAGTGGTGCATTATCTGGGCGGTGTAGACAATTGGTTATTCCAACGTGTAGACAATAGTATTGCAGTATCTCCTAACCAAAATTATACGTACCAAGCTTTCGCAGGGCCATTGCGAGGTTTTTATGTAAATTCACGAAATGGGAACAATTTCGTAGTCTCTAATACAGAGCTCAGACTTCCGTTGTTTCGTTATCTTGCCAATAAACCGTTACAATCAGAGTTTACAGATAATTTCCAAGTCATAGGATTTTTCGATATTGGAAGTGCTTGGTCTGGAAGAGATCCTTACGATGATGAAAATGATTTCAATCTAATTTCCTCCACTCAAAAACCTGTCACAGTAGAAATCAGAAGCAATAGAGAACCCATCATTTATGGCTATGGTTTTGGATTAAGATCAAAAGTGCTTGGATATTACATGCGCGCCGATTGGGCTTGGGGGGTAGATGACCAGCAAGTCATGCCTCGGGTATTTTATCTTTCTTTGAATATGGATTTCTAAATTACTCCACGTTCCAAATCGTATAAGCGAGCGTCTCACCAACGGCTTTCAACGTGCTTTTAGAAATTACACTCATGTTGTCGGCATGGGTGTGATGAAAAGAACCGAATTCAAAATTTTGTGCTCCCATTGCACTGGGTCTCATGTCAACAATGTCTAAGGTTGGAATTACCTGATTCATAAAAATATGATCATCTACTATTCCCTGAATTTTTTGCTGTGGGAAATAACTGCCGTGACCTATTTTTTCAGCAATGGCCCAAATTCGATCTACCGCACCCCCGGCATTCGTGACACTATATTCTTCTTTATTAAATTTTGCCCCGTCGGCTCCAACCATATCAAGCAGTATGGCGTATCGAGCTGCACGTGATGTTGTTTGTTTGGCCCACAATTGAGAACCCAAGCACCAGGTCAAATAATCATCAGATTCTTCGGGTTCCCATTCCGGTTTTCCACCGTCTTCTGCATCTAAAAACAACACATCCATACCTATGCCTTCTGGCAGCTGATTTGCAATACGCGCAAGTTCAAGTATAATCCCAACACCACTGGCTCCGTCGTTTGCTCCATCTATTGGTGATCTTTGTTTTGATGCATCTGCATCTTTGTCTGCATAGGGGCGGCTATCCCAGTGAGCAGCAAATAATATTCTGCGTTTCGCTTGAGGTCTATAGCTTGCAGAAATATTGCGAATAGGTTGATTAATACCCTGCCAGTTCGGCCATGTTCCTGTTTGTTCTTTCACATCAAAGCCATATGATGAAAGCTTACTTTTCATCCAATCAGCACAAGTAGCATGTGCGGCGCTGCCTGGAACTCGAGGCCCAAAACCTACTTGTTTTTCAATAAAAGCATATGCGCTATCTGTCATGAAATTGGCTGGGTTCGCCAAAGGCTTTTCTTCACCCTTTTTAACCTCATTTGAATTAGAGTTTGAAAATTGATTCCATGAGTAAAGACCAATACCACCTACAAAAAGAATGAGTAGTAGAATGGCAGCAATTTTATTTTTATTTTTCATAAGTCCAGGTTGTTCCGTCTTTTGAATCGTTCAGCTGAATAGCTAATTTTTTTAGCTCATCTCGAATCAAATCGGAAGTGGGGTAATCTTTATTTTCCTTGGCTTTTTGTCGCAACTGAATGATTAATTGCATGAGATTGTCTGTTGAATCATTTGTAGATTCTTTAGACTCTGCCTTCAATCCTAAAACATCATAGACAAGCTCATGAATCAAAGTTTTAAGATCACTCAAGGTTGATTGTGTGAGCGACATTTTTTTGTCGTAGCAAGAATTAATAACCTTGACAACTTCAAATAAGTGCGCCATAAGAATGGGCGTGTTGAAGTCATCATTCATAGCCTGATAGCAATTTACTTTGAATTCAGCAAAACTAAATTCATCTTTTTCACCAGGATTACACTTGTCTATTTTGGCTATAGCCTCTATGAGGCGGTGATATCCTTTTTCAGCCGCTTTTAATGCTTCATTACTAAAATCCAATGTGCTTCTATAATGCGCCTGCAACATAAAAAAGCGCACCACCATGGGAGAATAACCCTGGTCGAGTAGGGGGTGTTCACCTGCAAAAAGTTCATGCGGAAGAAAGGAATTGCCTAAAGACTTTGACATCTTTTGTCCGTTAACAGTTAGCATGTTCCCATGCATCCAAACGTTCACAGGCTTATGCCCGCAACAAGCGGTATTTTGCGCAATTTCAGATTCATGGTGTGGGAATTTTAAATCCATTCCGCCGCCATGTATATCAAACGTTTCACCTAAATATTTTGTGCTCATTGCAGAACATTCCAAATGCCAACCTGGAAATCCTTCTCCCCAAGGTGAAGGCCAGCGCATGATATGTTCAGGCGAAGCTTTTTTCCAAAGTGCAAAATCAGCGAAGAAGCGTTTTTCTTCTTGACCATCTAATTCTCTGGTGTTTTCAATGAGCTCATCAACATTTCTACCGCTCATTTCACCATACGGATGCACATCTTTGTATTTCTTAACATCGAAGTATACACTTCCATCAACTTCATAAGCAAAACCGTTTTTGAGAATGGTTTCAATCATTCGAATTTGCTCACTGATATGTCCTGTTGCGGTGGGTTCTATACTTGGAGGAAGCGTGTTGAAATGTGAAAGCATTTCATGGAAATAGAGCGTGTATTTTTGAACTATTTCCATGGGTTCTACTTGCTCCAATTTCGCTTGGGCACCAATGCGATCAACCCCTTCATCAAATTCTGTTGTAATATGACCAACGTCTGTAATATTTCTTACATATCTCACTCTATAACCGAGATGCAACAGATATCGATATACAATATCAAAAGTTACGAAAGTCCTACAATTCCCTAAGTGAGCGTAGTTATATACAGTTGGTCCACAAACGTATAAACCCACAAAATCTTTGTGGATAGGTTCAAATTTTTCTTTGTTTCGACTTTGACTGTTATAAATACTCAACTCTTTCATGCTACAAAGAAACAAACGATTATACATAAAAAAAAACCCCGCCTCTCACCGCGGGGTTTATTTTTTCACTCCTCTTAGTTGACCATTACAAAGAAGCTTTTGTTACGTGCGCTAGACCAATGTGTTTACCTCTCTTGTAAACTTCCACATGATCCAGTGTACCGCTTTCGTTGTAGTGGAATATTTTGCCGTCGAATAACTTTCCGTTTTTGAAGATGCCACTTACAGCTACATTGCCATTTGCATCGTAAAGTACATTTGCGCTGTTTGGGCTGAAAGGTGTAGCTTCATTGGTCACTAACTCTGCGTCTATTTCTACACCTTCACCAGACTCAAGAGCTTCACCAA
This sequence comes from uncultured Chryseobacterium sp., assembly GCA_964430305.1. GTDB lineage: Bacteria > Bacteroidota > Bacteroidia > Flavobacteriales_D > Sanyastnellaceae > CAIZGX01. Next base: position 18,107 of record CAYSEX010000026.1, on the reverse strand, counting down.
ATAATTCACCTTCAGTTGCAATTGCCACTCCGTTTTCAAAAACGGTTTCAGCTACTAAGTTTCCTTTTTTATCATATCTAGCGCAGATTCCTTGCTCCAATCCGTTTTCAACATTCACTTCAATTGCTAATTGACCGTTTTCGAAGTAAGTGCGTTGGAATCCTGATCTTTTACCTTCAGCATTGAATTGGAAGTGCTGGTGAATGCTACCATTTTCAAAGTATCTGAAGAATTCACCTTTATTTTTCTTGTTTACCCACTGACCCATTTCCTGAATTTGACCGTTCGAGAAGTAAGTTTTATAGTCTCCACGAATTTCACCTGCTGCGTAGGTTAATTCAGACATTAGTGTTCCGTTCGCGTTGTATGTTAACCATACACCTTCTTTTTCGTCATTCATGAATTTTCCAACCTCGTAACCATTTGCTAAAGAGACTTTCCACATGCCTTGTTTCATGCCGTTGATGTCAACAGTATTGAAATTGGTTTCGATGTTTGTAGCGAAGCTGTTTACTGTGATGATCGCTACTGAGAGAGAGGTAAGCATTGTTTTCATTTTGTGTTTTTTTAAAGGAGTTATATCAGTTTAACGCCCACACTCAATGAAAGGTTACATTTTTTTAAGAAATTTTCTTTTTTATTTCTGAAAGCATAGTATTAACAAGGGTTTCAAGAGGAAAATTTATTTTCCAATTCCAATCTTTTTGTGCTTGAGAGTCGTCTATGCTGTTTGGCCAAGAGTCAGCAAGTTGCTGTCTGAAGTCATCATGATAAGAGATTTCAAATGTTGGGATATGCTTCTTAATCTCATTAGCTAGTTCTGCAGGTGTGAAACTTACCCCAGCTAAGTTATATGCACTGCGTATTTGAATATTTTCCATGGGGGCTTCCATTAATTCAATGGTAGCCCGAATGGCATCATCCATCATCATCATGGGCAGTGCGGTATTCGGTTGTAAGAAACAAGAATATGATCCTTTCTCTATAGCTGCATAAAAAATATCTACTGCATAATCGGTAGTTCCACCGCCTGGAGCAGATTTGTAACCTATTAAACCAGGATAGCGAATGCTTCTCACGTCTACACCGTATTTCAGAAAATAATACTCGCACCAACGTTCACCAGCTTGTTTACTAATACCATAAACCGAAGTGGGCTCCATAATGGTTCGTTGCGGTGTTTCGTCGAAGGGAGTAGTAGGCCCAAATGCTGCAATGGAGCTTGGCCAGAACAATTTAATTTTAGTCTCTTTGGCTATTTCAAGTATATTCAGTAACCCCTCCATATTCAACTTCCATGCATACATCGGATTTTTTTCTCCAGTGGCACTCAATAATGCGGCCAGTTGATACACTTCGGTAATCTCCTTCTCAATAATGAGCTGATGCATGGCTTCTTTATCCAACACGTTCAACTGTGAATAGTTGCCGACATTATTCGGTATAGCAGATGACTCATGTATATCTGCGCCCCAAACGTTCTCTATTCCCAACTTATGTTGAAGTGTTTCTACCAATTCAATTCCAATTTGACCTCTTGAGCCAATAACAAGTGCTTTGCGCATAGTAAATATTAAGTGGCTCCAAAAATAAGCAGGTCAATGTAATTTTGAGCCATGAAAATTCCACAAGTACAAATGGGAGATTTTGATTATGACCTACCCGAGTCACAGATTCGAAAGCGACCATTAGAGATTCGTTCCCAATCTAGGTTAGTTGTAAAAGATAAAAATCAGATTTATTTTCATGATGCTTTTGAAAATCTAAGTAAGTACTTAAACCGTGGCGATTTGCTAGTAGGAAATGCTTCTAAAGTTGTTCCTGCAAGGTTATTTTTCCAAAAGGAATCAGGAGCCGTAATTGAAATTTTATGCTTAAGTCCAAATGATATGCCCTATGCAGAGGCATTTTCTCAAACGAGTTCAGTGGTATTTACGGCATATATTGGTAATTCAAAAAAATGGAAGTCCGGTACTATAGCCTGCACCATAGGTGATTTGACAATTACTGCCGAGAGGAAAGGAAGTACCAAGGATGCTTTTATTATTGAGTTTTCATGGAACAAGTGCATTCCATTTTCTCAAGTTTTGGAAGCATGTGGTAAAGTTCCCATTCCACCTTATTTCGAACGTGAGGAGGAACTCATTGACCGTTCAAGATATCAAACCGTATTTGCCAAGTGGGAAGGGTCAGTAGCGGCGCCTACGGCAGGTTTACACTATGATGATTTGGTTTTGCAACGATTGAAAAATGCAGGTGTGGATTTTAAGTATTTAACATTGCACGTGGGCGCAGGTACCTTTAAACCAGTCACTACAGATGAAATTTCTGGACACGAAATGCATAATGAATCATTTGAAATTTCAAAGGTTCTGATCGAAGAGTTACTTGCTGTGAAAGGAAAACGAATTGCAGCGGGAACCACCTCAATGCGCGCATTAGAGTCCCTTTATTGGTTAGCCTTTCTACTGAAATCTGGAGACAGAAGTTTTTTCGTTCCACAATGGCTTCCTTATCAGCAAGAATTGGAATGGTCAGGCAACGAAGCATTGCACTATTTAATTCAGTTTATGAATGAAAATCAGCTTTCGAAGCTCTCAGCTAAAACTGAAATTTGTATTGTACCTGGTTATCAATTTCGCATTGTTCAAGTACTTCAAACAAATTTCCATCAACCAAAGAGCACTCTGCTTCTCCTTATAGCCGCTATTTTAGGTGATGAGTGGAAAGAATTATACAAATATGCACTCAAGGAGAATTTGGCTTTCTTAAGCTATGGAGACACCATGCTTTTGGACATAAAATAAAAAGGGGGCAAAGCCCCCTTTGAAAAATGTTATAATGTTTTAATTCCTTGGAACAAAACGATTGTCTTTGATTTCCGCTGCTTCTTTTAGTGAATTGAATATTAAGAAGGATGCTCCTCGACGAGCATTTTCAGTTAATCGCTTCTTCTCAGAGGCATAGTTGTCTACAGAGGCAGTTGTAGCCACATCTGCTGTACGCTGAATAACATAAATTCCACCCTTTCCCTCAATGGCTGCAGATATATTTCCAGTTGGTAATCCGAAGCATACACCAATAACTGCATTCTCTTGCTCATTCACTCCAGAGCCTGGAATGTTGCTCATGTTCATACTCATGTTTTCTGCTTGCTTAACCGTTACACCCGCCTTACCCGCGATTTCCTCCATGGAAGATCCCGTCATTAATGCCATATATTTCTCTGCCTTCTTCTTTTTAATTACTTCTTTTTTCACTTTATCGTAAGCATTGTGAAGTGAAGGAACACCTTGTTCGCGGACTTCCATTACACAAGCAATGACCCATCCGTTGTCCGTGAGGAAGGGCTGTGAAATTTTTCCTTCTTCAATATCTGCAGTATAAGCCCACGAAATGATCTCGCTTGCATTTTGAATTCCGGTAATTGCAACCGCTTCAGGGCGCACGTTAGGAGCTGATGTTAAGCCATTGTATTTTTCAATTGCACCTTTACGGAAACTAACACTATCTCCGTGCTCTTGAATGAATTGCATGGCTGTGCGCTGCGCTTCTTTTCGAGTTGAACCACTTGGAGTCATTTCTTTTTCTATAGAGGCGTAATATGTAACAGGAACTAAATTACCTTTCTTCGTTACTTCAATAAGGTGTGTTCCGAATTGTGATTCAACAATTTGTAAATCGCCAATCTTTCCGTTGAAACATGCGTTTTCAAACTCTGGAACCATAGCACCTCTTCCAAATGTTCCAAGATCTCCACCTTTAATAGCTGAACCTTTATCAGTACTTATTTTTGCTGCAACTTCTGCAAAATTCTTCTTAGCTAATATTTCTTTCTTCACAGAATCGGCCTTTGCTTTACCTGCGGCACCTTTTTCGCTGAAAAGAATATGACGAGCTGAAACAGAGTCGGGTTCAGAACCTCTGAATGTAACCTTCGCTAATTTGGCTGTGCCTCCTGCAAATACGGGACCTACAACTTTCCCAATGCTGTCTGCCATCATTTGCGTGTTGAATGGTTCAGGAAAACTTCCGTTGGTGTATTTTACCTTCGAAGTACCCGGAATTGAACTGTGGGTTGCTGCATACAATGAGTCTGCAGATGCATTTTTCCCAGCAGCAAACTCAGTGGTTAAAGCTGTTAAAGACGAAATAACGTCTGCAGAGTCTTTAGCTGAAGCTGCAATAGGAATTGTCAAATATGCGATAGTTCTTGATCTTTCTTGCTTGAAGTCCCTGTCGTTTTTGTGTTCATTGTAGTAGTTCTCAATATCCTCGTCTGTCCAAGATATTTCACCTTCCATAATTTCAGAATAAGGCTTTACTACATATACAATGTTTGCTTTATTATTAGCTTGGTTGAATGCGTATTTTGCATCTATAGAGTTAACATATCCTCCTTTCGACACCAAACCATCATATTTCTGACGAAGACGCTTCATTCGAATTAACTCTTTGTATCCCTCGGCATCTGCTTTATCCATTTCTTCGAAGTTCGCACGTAGCTGTTCATGGAAAGGAATTGAATCTTTTCCTCCATAAAATGTACTGAGTACGTACGGGCTAATGAAATTACCAAACATAATTTCATCCAATTCTTCGTCTGAAATGACAAGGCCTAGAGCGTCAAATTCAGGTTGCAGTAATGTGGTTTCAACCATATTGGTCCAAACGTCATTTTCAAGGCCGTGCGCTTGTGAATTTTGATAGCTAAATAGTTTCGATTGACGTTGAAGAGCGTTTTGCCAGGTTGTTTCATCGATGGTTTCACCATTGATTTCTCCAACAGGAGTGGAACCAAAAATTGAAAAACCGTTGCCACCAGTAAGCATAGCTTGGAGCACAAATAATAATAGAACAACAACGCCAACAACAAGACTGATGACGCCATAACTACGAATACGTGAAATAATAGCCATATAAGTATGGTTTTGAATTTAGGAGTGCGAATATCGGAAAAATCAGTGGAAAAATGAAATTATTCTTCAGATCTCGCCTTTTTCGACCTTTACTCGAATGCGCTCTATTCGATTTGCATTCACAGCGAGTATGGTGAACTCGAAATGCGGTGTACGTATGACCTCATTTAAATCTGGAAATCCTTGGTTAATGGCCAGAATTAATCCGCCCAATGTGTCATAATCTTCGTCAGATTCGGGTAGATTTAAGTGGTATTTTTCGTTAATGAACTTCACGTCTAAACGTGCTGAGAATTCATAAATGCCATCTTCAAACTCAATTTCCACGAATTCAGTGGTGTCATGCTCATCTTCTATTTCTCCTAAAATTTCTTCAATGATATCTTCAAAGGTGATTAATCCAGCCGTGCTGCCAAATTCATCAACTACAACAGCCACTGATTTTTTATCTTTTTTGAATACACGAAGAATTTCATTTGCAGGCATGGCCTCAGGAATGATTGCAATTGGACGAAGTGTCTCAAGTATCGATTGGGGTGACTTAAAACAATCACTGAAATGCACGTATCCTATTAATTGATCTATGCTATCCCGATGTACCAGTATTTTGGAAAGTTTCGTTTCCATGAAACGCTCTTTCATTAATTCAATGGGCATGCTAACTTCAAGTGAAACAATTTCATTTCTAGGAACCATGCAATCCCTTGCTTTAACTGATTTGAAATCTAAAGCATTTTGAAAAAACTGAATTTCTAAATCAATTTCACTGGCGCTTGGCGTTTTACCTGTAGCATTTTCTATGAAATGATTCAAATCGGTTGTTCCAAAAACCAAAGGAGCTTCTTTCAGACGGTCTCTGGTAATGAGTAAAATTACCGCGTTACTTAATTTGGTAAATAGAAAGGCAAAGATGAATAAAACACCATACCAGAGGGCAAGTGGAAGGGCTAATCTATTCAGCCAGACATTCGGATTCGAAGAGAAAATAGCTTTAGGAATAAATTCTCCAAAGATGAGAACTACCAAAGTTGAAACTATGGTCTGAATGAATAAAACAGAATAAGCATTTTCAAAAAAATTACTTAACCCAATTTCTAAGGCTCCTCCGAATTTCAATCCAAAAACAACCAGTGCAATGTTGTTTCCAATGAGCATAGAAGCAATGAAATATTTTGGTTTGTTTTGAAAATAGGAGAGAATTCCTGCCCCTGAAATGCCTTGTTTTTTATCCAGTTCAATTTTTAATTTATTGGCAGTTAAAAAAGCAATTTCAATTCCTGAGCAAAAAGCAGAACCCAGTAGAGTAATTAATATGATGAATAAGTCACTCATCGCTGTTGTTCATGTTTCTTCATTTTTTTATACATCCCCCAACGGAATAAAAGCCACATGAGTGAAATTGCAGGAATGAAAAAATGCGAATAAGCGTGCTCCCATCCATCAACAACCAAAACGTAAATCGAAAATGTCAGCGAAGCAACCACTACAAGGGACCAAAAGATGAGAACGATTTCAGTTATTTTGTTGTTCATGTCGCTTTTATTTTTGATTAAAATCTCCTGATGTTTGTAAAATTTCATACTCTGTAAAAGATGCGTTGCTGCGCATACCTACCCCTTGAATTACACTGTTTTCAGTAGTAATTTTGACCGGTTCTTTTGTAAATACTATGTCATCATCAATGTTAAAAAACAACGCTGTAGTCTCTAGTTTTTCGTGCTTGTAATTTTCGAGAACCAATTGTCCTGTAGTCCAAAATTTATTTGATTTTTGAGAGAATAGAGCCTCGTTTCCTGTCATTGTTCCGGTATACGCCCCAGTGGAATCATAAAACTGAATCACATAAGGTTTAGGACAAATTAAATAGCTACTATCATTTGCATACTGATCAAGCTGCTGTGCCTGAACCTCTGTTCGAACAACACCGTTTAAACTGTATCGATATGTGCAGTTAAATGAACTTTGAATAGGTACAAGTTTGGGGTCGGTAATGGCTTTTATTTCCGAAATATTATTCTCACAGGAACACAAAATGAGCACAGTTGAAAACAGAGCTATGGTAGAGAATTGGTTAATCATATTTTCTACGTAAGAACCATTTCTCAAAAGGTCTCATAACAAATCCAACTTGAAAGCTTGCATAACTTTCTGAAATGGCAGACCCAGCTTGACCAACTTGTCCTAACTCTGCACTAAAGCATATGGAACTCGAAGTTTTACTTGCAGGGAAGGGAAGTTGAAAACCACATGTGAGCGCCTGTGTGTGAAGTTGTTCTTCGTTGATCCCAAAATACAGGTCTTGTTTAAAAGCACCAATGCGATAAATGGCTAGTGCCAGAAATTGATCGCTAATTCCATTGGTGTTTGGCTGATACTCAATACCAATACCAATGTGTTTTGATTTGTGAAATTGCTGGTTGCTGACCTGAATAACGTCATTTGAAAGACCTGTCCAATCTTGAATCCGATAGGAGGAACTAATCAAGATTGCACCATTTTTCTTGAACTCATGGCGAACATTAGCACCAAACTCCATTTTCATAGGCATTTGAAAATTTATGCCAGTGTAAGTGGTGTCTAGTATGGTTGCACTGGTAACCTCCACTCCGTTCACATTCCGTGTCAATTGACTTATTTCTTGATTACTAACAGAGAGATTGTTTTGTATTTCGATTGTGCTAGCTAGGGTTGCAAGCGTAGACCTCAAAGCTTTTCCCTTATCTTGAACAACGTGCAATGGGAAATTGTAGATTATACCCATTGATGGATTTGCGTCATTAACTACCAATCGGTCGGTTACTTTACTATTGTAAATGGTTGAATTGTTGAAATTAACCCGATCAACCCTCAAGATAGATCCAAATCTGTAATTCAAATTTGCTCCAACACTTAGGCTATGAGTTTTTGTCTTGGTGGAGTCTACATGAAATAAGAACATTCGAGAAAGACCAACAGTGAAATTAGAGAAGCCACCCTCTCCTGAATAGGAGTAAGTTGCATTGGTTGAATCATTCAATGCTTGAGAACTCTCAAATTTATATCCTACTTGAGACTCAGGCTTCAATCCCATAGCAAATCCCCATTTACTTTGAGTTCTCTTGAAACCAAACCCCATTTCACCAACCTGACCACCCCAGTATTTTTGATTTTGCTCTCCGTTATGAAGGGTAGTTTGCTTGGAATAGATGCTTCCCTGAAAGGTTGTTTCTTTCATAAAGGCATAAGAAGCTGGATTGTTCAATTGTAAATTGAAGTCGCTAGCTAATGATACACCCGTTCCCCCTAAGGCCGATGCTCTTGGATTAAATGAAATGTCGGTATAACCAATACCAAATCGGGTATATGGTGAATTGATTGAAATTTGAGCATCAACCTGAAACAAGATGAATACAAAAAATAGGAATGAAATGGTGTTTAGTGCTTTCACGAAATAATCTTACGTAATCCCCTCAAGGTTAAATTTTCTTCTACAAATATCGGATAATGTAGGTGTTTCTCAAAAAAAGCTGCATCTGCACCGGTAAATACAATTTGCAAATTTTCAAAATCGCTGATAGCCAAATCTAAAAAACCATTGATTTCATTCAGAATACCGAAGCTTACTCCGGCAATAAGGTTGTCATTCGTATTTTGTCCCAAGTATTTGGAAAAATTCAATTCGTTGTGAATGAAGGGCAGTTTTCCCGTTCCTTCGTTCATGGCTTTATATCTTAGGTATATCCCAGGAGAAATTGCACCATTAATGAGTTTGTTATTTTTACAAAGAGTGTAGGTAATGCAGGTGCCGAAATCTACAATTAAGCATGGATGCTGGGGAAACAGCTCACTCGCCCCCGCTACATTTGCTAGGCGATCATACCCCGGTTTTCCAACATTGTATTCATGTTTTGGATATAGTTTATCCTGTATTTCTTGAGCCTTTGGATAAGCCAATTGAAATTTTGATTTTAGCTGTTCGGAGGCTTCACACGAAAAGAATATCATATCGTACTCTTGGTGCTTTTCGAACAACTCTGCATTTTCAAAATCGAATACTCTTCCTTTTTCTAGAAGCTCTTCCCCACAGAATGTAGCCCACTTCGTGGATGTATTTCCCACTTGAATTATGAGTGCATTCATGTTATTGGTCACGGTCATTCAACAGGGTAACTGTTCCTCTTCTTTCGAATAAAACACCTTGATGATTTTCAATCATGATGTGATATACATAGGCATTTTCGTGAACATAGTCTTTTCTCATTTCTCCAGTCCAAGGTGTACCATAAGATGATGTGTCGAAGATAACATCTCCCCATCGACTATAAATGATCATTCTATAGGTGGTTGTATCGGCAAAAGATATGACTGGAAAAAATGTTCTGTTGAATCCATCAACTACAAAAGCACTTGGGATCCAAATGAGGGGGTCATAGTCAAGACATATACGGTTGCTATAGGCATTGAAAACTTCTCCGGGAAAATCCGCTATGGGCAACGAAGTGGCTTGTACACGATAGCAAAATTTCCCCTCGCTTTCAATAAACTCAGAGACGTCATCATTGAAACTGTAAGGAGGAGAATTAACGAAATCAACATACGACTCAGGACTATTATCGATACTTCGGTAAAGGCTGTATTGATCTACACCATTGTCCCAGTTTGAATATTCCGACCAAAATAAAGTATTGTAAAATTCTTCTTGAAAATCCTCGCCACGGAGTAAAATAGTAGTACCAACATTCGTTGTGTCAATGAAATATCCACAAGGGTTTTTCAGTATCACTCGGTAACTGTATGACAGCGCTTGGGGTGACACTTCCGTGTCATTGAATGTTACAAAATTTCCGGATGAGCCTGATACTTCCCCAATGGTCTCCCATAGCAAAGGATCGAAAAGATTTTGTCGTTGAAAAATGTAGAGGTGTGGAACGGAATTCGTTTCAGTTCTGACTGTAATATCAATAGTATCATCAGTTGTAACACTTGCAGAGGATAAATAGTGAAATTGAGGGGTTGAAGGATAGTTTACAACAAGCGATTGAACGTTTGAATTGCTAATACTACCTGAACCTGAACTCGCTTGTATGTAGTAATAATGAATTCCATTTGAAATGGTTATGAACGTATGCTCGCCAAGCAACTCAGAGCCGGTATACGTTGCAACAGACGAGAAGTTAATACCATCTGTCGAGTGCATAATATCATAATGGTCCACGTTCCATCCGGCATACGCTGTCCATTCAAAAGGTATGAATTGGTCACATAATGTGTAGCTAGTTGGTGAAAGGAAAATGGTGCAATTACATACTCCACTTGTGGGACTTGTATTTGGGCTTGGTGGAGTGCCAGAATAGCACGTGTCAATTGCGGCTAAAAGATAACATTCACTACCCTGATTTGGTGATGAGAGTAAATCAACGAATTGTGTAGTGTTGCGACCAAATATGGTATCAATTAAACTAACATTACTGCCATTACAAGAATAGGTGATGTAACCATCTGTATCTCCAGACGGATTGATATTCCAATTTAATTCTACTAGGCCAGTTAACGGATTTACTGATACGGTTTGGAATGTAGGAACAGCTGGAGCAGTTTGATCATTGAAATTTCCCCCAGCTAAATTACTATTGAAGGGACAATCTAAATTATTGCTATAAATAATCTGAAAGTTGAGGTAATCACCGCATGTAGTTACTTCATAATCGAAATTATTAGCGTTACCAGGTAACGTTGCAATTAAACTCCAATTGCCAACTGGATATTCGAGCCAAACTTCAGCATTTGTATTGGCGAGCACGGCGGCATTTGTTGTAGGTGAGTTCCACGTGAGTTCCACAATTCCAGGGGGTGAAACACTTGCATTCGCTTCTAGCAAAATATTGCAATAAACATCAGTTGAATTAAAAGTTCCGAAATTCAGTTCGGTCGCAATGTAAAAGCAACTATTGAATAGGCTTGGTGAACTATTTAATGTGTATGACGTGATGTTAGGATTTGAAATTGAGGCCACAGGGGTATATGGATTTCCGTCTGCTGAGGCATATATCGTGTAGTTAACGAATGCACCAATAAAGGTAGTTTCACTCCAAGAAATTTGAACATCATTATCAATGACTTGAACACAATTTATTTCTACGCTTTGACCATACAACATGTTTGATAAAGCGAAAACGAATAAAATGGGTATTGCTTTTAATTGACTCAACGTATTATTTCAGATGGTAAAATTAGGCAAAGCGTTGCATGCGGATTGTGAAACTATTTTTAAAAAGAAATATTGCCAAGTTTAGAATTGACTGCGTTGAATTCTTGAATCATTTGCATGACCACATTTTCTGCGGATTCTATGGAGTTTATTCGTCCTGAAATTTGACCAATTTCAAATTCTCCGTTTTTTAAATCCCCCTCGCGCATTCCTTTTTTTGCTCTGCCTCTTCCTAATAATTCCCGCAAGTTTTCAATAGAAGCACCTCCTTCATATGCCTCTATAACGGAATGGTAGAAGGGGGTGTTCAAAAGACGAACTGGAGTAATTTCTTTCAGGGTGAGTTTGGTGTCGCCTTCTTTCGCGGCAAGAACCAATTCTTTGAAAAGATTGTGGGCATCGGATTCAAGAGTCATAACGAAACGTGATCCTACTTGTACCCCTGAAGCTCCAAGAGCAATAGCGGCTGACATGGTTCTTCCACAACCAATGCCTCCGGCAGCAATGACCGGAATATCCACAGCATCAACAACCGCAGGTATCAAACACATGGTTGTTGTCTCTTCCCGGCCATTGTGTCCGCCTGCCTCAAACCCCTCGGCTACAACAGCATCAACCCCCGCATCTTCTGATTTTTTAGCAAATTCACTGCTTGAAACAACGTGCACCACCTTGATTCCGTAACTCTTAAATAATGAAGTGTATTTTTTTGGACTGCCGGCAGATGTGAAAACTACTGAAATTTCCGAGTCAATGATCGTCTGAATGTGTTCATCAACTTGCGGATACAACAATGGTAAGTTTACCCCAAATGGTTTTGATGTGAGCCTTTTTGTTTCCTCGATTGCAAGCTTTAAATCTTCAGGATACATAGATCCAGACCCAAGAAGGCCCAGTCCACCGGCATTAGAGACAGCAGCTGCAAGTCTTGCCCCAGAACACCAAATCATACCTCCCTGAACAATGGGAAAGGAAACGCCAAACAAGTTGTGAATCATATTTTTTTTTCAAAAATGCGAAGATTCTCCCTATTTTTCCAAGACATGTAGTATCTTAGACCCTGATTCGATAAGAATATGAAAAAGATTCATTTTCTAACACTCGCTATATGCATCATCTTAACTAGCACTTTGTCTGCTCAGTATAAATGGGATTATGGTTTAAAAATAGGCGCATCCAACTACCTTGGAGACATTGGCGGTAAATACCTGCCAAGACGGGATTTTGTGGTAGATATGCACCTGATATCTACTCGTTTCGCAGCAGGTGCATACGGTAGATATAAGTTTAATAAACGTCTGGCGGTAGCAGGAAATCTAGATTGGATAAGAATCACAGATCGTGATGCCTATACAACATACGCTCCGAGAAGAGCTCGTAATGCAAACTTTAGAAATGATTTAATTGAGTTAGGTGCTAGGGCAGAGTTGACCATTTGGTATGATAATGACGTGGGAAATAAGGGATATTATAATCCAGATTTCAAGTTATTTGCTTTCGCAGGGTTAGCGGGTTATTATTCAAATCCGAAAGGACAGATATTTGATAACGGCGAATTGCAATATGATGGACAGTGGTTCGCGCTCAGACCATGGAGAACTGAAGGGCAGGAGAAGAGTTATTCGAAATTTGGAGTGGCAATCCCAGCAGGTGTTGGTTGTTACTTTACATTCGATAAAAAATGGAGATTTCAGTGGGATTTAAGTTGGAGAACTGTGTTTACAGATTACTTAGATGACGTTTCAACAGTTTTTAACGCTCCTAATCCAGAAGATCCTGCTGATTATCAAACGGCTTTGTCATTCGTTAACCAAGCTTACCCAGCCTTAATCGAGGGGCTTGTAAATGATAATCCGCAATACACTGCCAATGATCTTTCTATTGAAAACTTTACTTACGTTTACAACCCCAATGCTCCGCTTTCACCAAGAGGTGATGCTACACACAACGATAGCTATTTAACAACTCAATTAACGATTACTCGCGTTATACGTGGTAAATCATCTTTCTACAAAGCAAAATACAGTTACTTGAAGAATAAAGCTGGAGTGCGCAGAGCGAGAGCGAAGTTCTAAGAGAAATCAGAAATATTGAAATAATTTCGATAAGGGCTTTAACCAGGTGGTATACCATCGCGGTTGAAGCCCGTTCTTTTTCCAAGCTAAAGCATCTTCTTTGTTTGCTTCAATCCTAGCTTTTAGACTGCTATTGCTAGCTCCACCTGTTCGCATGTGAACAAAAACGCTAGGAATATATTTGGCCTTCAATTGATGTTTATATAACATGCGTAGCATGAGTTCATAATCAGCTGACCTTTTAAATTCCAAGTCAAAATTTCCAAAATCATGATAATACTTTTTACGGAGAAAAAATGTAGGGTGAGGAGGCATCCATCCATTCAAAAAACGCTTGGAATCATAGTCTCCACTTTTCCATCGACGTGTAATTTTTTCCGTGTTTTCTGCTGAAACATAATTTAAATCTCCATATACTGCGTCAACAGATGTATCATTAAAACAATGCATGACTGCTGAAACTATTGAACTATCCGTGTAAAAATCATCGCTATTAAGAATCCCAACAACATCGCCAGTTGCTAACGAAATACCTTTATTCATAGCATCATAGAGTCCTTTATCTTGTTCAGATATTATCCTTAAATTGAGATGATTGAACTCCGAGGCTATAGCCACCGTAGAGTCAGTTGACATGCCATCGATTAAAAGAATTTCAATGTTGTTGTAATCTTGATTTTCAATCGATTTTAATGTGTCGCGTACCGTTTTTGCACTATTGAAAGTTACCGTGATAATGCTAATCTTCATGCTCCAAGAACTCTAACAAGAAAAAACTGGATGCATTGATTGTAATTGCCCTTTTCATAGAAAGAATAGGGATTGGTAAAATTTGGTGAGGGACGAACGGGAAGAATACTAGATGAAAAACGAGCATCCAATTGCCATTTTTCACTTAGTTCAAATCCCAAGGCAATTTGCCCCCCAAAATCATAGCTTAAAAATGGAGGATTTGTTGGATAAACATAGTCATTTGACAAATTATCTTGTTTTACTAGAAGACCCACATATGGGCCAAGGCTATATTGAAATCGTTTCCAATTGAATTGCAATAAAATGGGAAAGTCAATATATCTCAACCGATAAGCAAAAGAATTGTAAGTGATGGTATCAAGTTTGGTTTTGCTGCCTTTATCGGCATAGATGAATCCTGCAAGTAAATTCAGTTTAGCATTCAATGGTGTTTTAACCATTGCGCCTCCCGTTATGCCAAACTTATCCCAGCCTGCCAAACCATCGCCACTCATTTGACTTGTGATCAATCCACACTGAAGTTGTGCTTGAAATGCTCTTTGACCTTTTATGGAGAACAATGAGAGAACAAGAAAAATACCCAGAAGAAAGCTTTTATTATTGAGCATAAACCTCTAAAGAATTGACAATTTCATTCGTGATTGGATCTAACAAATAAGCAACCACTACCATATTTTGTCCATTCCATTCACTAGACACAGGTACTGTGAAACTCTTTGTAATATTCGTTCCAATGTTTGGAGCATTGATTAAAGCATTACCCATGGGCTCCGTTACAGCTGCTCTTAATACATGTTCATGCTCATAGTCTTCAACTTCTGATGGAGTGGCGTTATAATCTTCTTGAGGGGAGATGATGTGATTTTCTACTAAAAGAACTACCAAATTTAAGCTTCCAGAATAAGATTCAAGAAAATGACTATTAATGTGAACATTAATCTTATTATCATTCGGAATATAGTCAGCAATTCCCTGCAGAGCTACTGGAGTTGAAGTATTGAGTTGCGAATTAATAACACTTTGCCAAGAATCTGGATTGCCCGGGTCTAAGTAATAAAAATTGGATAATCCACCAACCCGATCTATCCGAGCACTTGGATTTAAACCTCCACCCAACTGAGCCCAGTATAGGTCTCCAGCTTCTGTTCTGTAATCTGATGAGAAAAGTCCTGGACTGGGTTCCGCAAGAGTTCCTGCATGAATTGATACAGTAACCATTCGATTACCTAATGTTTCATCAAGAGCCAAAACCAAAGCAGTAGCCTCTGGACAAAACCCGCAAAGATGACCTGTATATTCTTCAACTAGAACATTTTTTACGGCTTCGGTGGGAATGTTGAATGAAGGTGCGGGTCCGTATGTATTTTCCAAATAGGGGTTTTTTTCTATTCGAACAGGTTCTTCAATGACATCGCAAGAATACATTGAGAGACCGATAAGACCTAAAAAGAGTAATATGTTTTTCATTAGAAACTACTGGTTATTGTTAATTCGAATCCATTGGTTGCTGGAACTGCTCGGCACACACCTCCAATGCAAAATACTCCTTGTCGGCGTTTGCCATAACCAAGTGATATTCGATGTGAACCTTGAATATAAGAAACAGTTCCAAACAAATAATGCAATTGTTTTTCCTCATTCGGATTGCCATAATTGTATTGATCAATAATTCCAATACTCCAATGCGGCGACTTACTGTATTCAATTACCGCGGTAGCCCAATCCCCTTTATCTTGTTTGGTTTGAAGTGCCTGAACTTCAATTTTCAAATTGTGTTTTGGAGCGAACTTATAATTGATTTCAAGGACTTCAATATCAGCATATACAATGCCTTTGAAGTCATTTGTCACAGGAGTTACAAGGGTATTGAACTCCATGTAGTAATAGGTAAATGCAAACGAAAGCTCTTTGCTCAATTTCTTTCGGATTTCAAAATTGATATCTCTTACGTATTTACTTGGACCAAAACCAAAACCGTTCAAACTGTACCCTTCAGTAAGAGCGTTTATTCCGGTTAATTGAGTTGTATCTAAACCATTTGCAGCGGCCATATTCAGCGACAGTTGAGTGCCGTATTTTCCACCTAAAGCTGATCCTTTCGGTAAGGTATAGAAAATTTCTCCCATGATACTAACTTCTCCAGTAAGTGGTGTAGCGTATGGATAAAGAGTAGCCGCTAGGTTGTATGTGTGCTGCTTTGTAATTGCAGGTAAATAGTTGGTCGGGACATCAAAGAGTTTTAAATTGCGGTCTGCTCTGAAACTCATATTGTCTATGAATTTCGTTGCAAGATTGATTCCGAATCCTTTGCTGCTGTATGAAGAATTTACGTAGATTCCGGTCCCCTTTCTGTAGATAAATCCGTTATCAGCACTAGGGTCATTAATCTTCGAAGCATATTCAGCATTCACTTGTAAACTTCCTGGTTTAGATGAATTCCGAAAAAGAGTAGTGTTGATTTCCAATCTTCCAGCCGCCATGGCTACATTTTCAGGAAGGGTAAATATGAGGGTGTCAGCGAAAAGGTTTCCTCCGGCTTGATATCTACTTACAAAACTGCCGCCAACGGTTATTTGTGTTTCTTTTTCCGCCCATTTTGATAACAAACTATTTAAATTCAAATCGAGATCTGCTCCGCGTATGATACCTTCTGCATTGATAATGCGATTATCAAAGTCTAATCGTTGCTTGCCATAAATTGTTTTAATAGCAATCCCTTCTTTTGGTGTGAAAATAACACGTGCTCCATCGAAGGCATTGTCAATGCCTAGATTGGGTTCCCAATATGTACGCAGAACCAGGCCATTACCAAATTGATCGTAGAAATTACCAATGGTTATGTCGAGTAAAGTGTCTTGGTATTGGATGTAACGATTTCCAATGCCAGTTCCTTTGTATCTATTTTGTGCGCTGAATCCCTGGATAGCGTTATTGTAGGACTCAAATCGTAAACCAGCAGTGAAGTTCCCGTATTTGTAGTTCAGATTGCCAAATGCATTAATAGCGGTTTCTGCCGGTGGAACGGTGGCTCCAATCAGTGAGTCTTCACTGTATTGTTGGCTAAGGATTTGGAAATTTCCATGCAATTGACCCTCTGGTTTTTCCTCTTTTTGTGAAAAGACTATGAAGTTTAGAAGTACAAACGAACTGAGAATTAAGATTTTTTTCATGAGATTTCGAAATTAAGTTGAAATCGCAAATAAAAAAAGCCCCGAGGGGCTTTTGTGAAATTCAAAAAACTTATTTTTTTAACTTCAATAACTCTTCATGCAATTCGTCTTCATCACCTTCAGCGTAATTATTGTGCTGCCATACAATATTGCCAGTGGCATCGATTAAGAAGGTGTGAGGGACATTATTTACTCCAAGTGCTTGGGCGAATTGTTTGTTGGAATCCAATAAGATGGTATAAGGCCAAGAAACACTGTTCACATAAGGACTTACTTTATTTGCAGATCGAGAATCATCAATGGATACAGCAATAATTTCAACGCCAGTTTCTGCTTGCCAATCCTCATAATGCTCCATGTAATTATTCAACTCTTTTTTGCATGGGCTGCACCAAGTTGCCCAGAAGCATATGAGTACGGGATGTCCTTTTTGTGATAGTGAACCCGTATTTACGGTCTTTCCTTTTAAATCTTTTAAGTTGACTGCTGGTAAGGATTGTGCTTGAGATACAGTAGTTTTCAAAAAGAAAAAAGCTGTGATAGAAAGTAATAAGTAACGCATGTTTTTTTGCTAATTTAAAAATTAAAGCCAAGGATTGTACCAAAAAAAACGGCCGAGAAGCTCGGCCGTTTTTATCTGTTTGAACAGAATTATTTAACAGTTACACGAGTAACGTTTGTTGTACCATTGATTGTAACGTTCACCATGTAGATACCTGCAGCCAAGTCAGAAACATCAACACGAGTTGAATAGTTTCCAGAAGCTTGTGATCCAACATACTGAGAAATTACGCGCTCACCAATCATGTTTACAACGTCAATAGCAACTACAGCGTTGTTTTCGATTGCATAAGCAACGTTTAAGAAATCATTTGCTGGATTTGGATAAACATTGATAGCAGTGTTTGAAGAAAGTTCTTCGATTCCAACAGTAGTTGTAACGTTAGCTGGTGCAGCAGCTTCAGAGAAGTCGTATGTACCATCGTAGTTCCAAAGTGTTGAG
>CAYSEX010000025.1:0-29246 GCA_964430305.1 uncultured Chryseobacterium sp. | reverse complement strand
CGGGGTGTGCCTTTTCAATCTCGTCAAGCAGAACTACAGAATATGGTTTTCTTCGCACTGCCTCTGTCAGTTGTCCACCTTCGTCATATCCAACATAGCCTGGAGGGGCGCCAATCAATCGAGACACGCTGTGCTTTTCTTGAAACTCACTCATATCTATTCGGGTCATGGCGTTTTCATCATTGAATAAATATTCGCTCAGCGCCTTGGCTAATTCTGTTTTACCTACCCCTGTTGTGCCCAAGAATATGAATGATCCAATGGGTCTTTTTTCATCGGATAGCCCCGATCTATTTCTGCGCACAGCATCGCTTATGGCTTGAATAGCTTCTTCTTGACCAACCACTCGTTTGTGTAACTCCTCTTCCATGCGCAAGAGTTTTTCACGTTCACTTTCTAGCATGCGTGAAACGGGTATGCCTGTCCAAGCAGAGACAACATCGGCTATTTCTTCAGGATCAACTTCTTCTTTCACCATCTGTCCGTTCGACTGTAGTTTTTGTAATTCAGTTCTGTTGTCAAGAATGCGTTGTTCAGCTTCACGAATTTTCCCATAACGTATCTCAGCAACCAAGCCGAAATTTCCCTCGCGTTCAGCTTGTTCGGCTTGAATTTTAAGATGCTCAATTTCTTTTTTATCGAGTTGAATTTTTTCAACTACATCTTTCTCTGCTTTCCATTGGCCGAAGAGTCCGTTTCGTTCTTCTTGAAGGTTGGCTAGTTCGGCAGAAATTTCATTGAGGCGTGTTTCATTGTTTTCTCGCTTTATTGCTTCCCGTTCAATTTCAAGTTGTAGAATTCTTCTTTCAATTTCATCTAGTTCAGCGGGCTTTGAATTGATTTCCATACGCAATCTTGATGCGGCCTCATCAATTAAATCAATGGCTTTATCGGGTAGAAATCGATCGTTGATGTAACGAATAGATAAATCAACAGCTGCAAGAATGGCGTCGTCTTTTATTTGGACCTTATGATGTGTTTCGTACTTCTCTTTCAGTCCTCGCAAAATACTAATTGCGTCTTCACGCTCAGGCTCATCTACAAGTACTTGCTGGAATCGTCTCTCCAAGGCCTTGTCTTTTTCAATATATTTCTGATATTCATTCAAGGTAGTGGCCCCTATAGCTCTGAGTTCTCCTCGAGCTAACGCGGGTTTTAATATATTGGCGGCATCCATAGCTCCTTCACCACCCCCGGCTCCAACAAGGGTATGAATTTCGTCAATGAAAAGAATGAGTTGTCCATCTGATTCCTGCACTTCTTTCACAACTGACTTAAGGCGTTCCTCGAATTCACCTTTGTACTTCGCGCCAGCAACCAAGGCCCCCATGTCTAGGGAGTATATGGTTTTGTCTACTAAGTTTTCAGGCACGTCTTTATTGATTATTCTATGAGCTATGCCCTCAGCAATTGCGGTTTTACCTACACCTGGTTCACCAATTAAAATGGGGTTATTCTTCGTTCTTCGTGATAGAATTTGTAAAACTCTGCGAATTTCTTCATCGCGTCCAATCACGGGATCTAACTTTCCATCTTGCGCATGTTTGTTCAGGTTTTTTGCAAATTTCTCGAGCGATTGAAAGGTTTGCTCTTGAGAAGATGAAGTTGCTTTTTGACCCTTTCGCATTTCTGCAATGATGGTTTTTAAGTCTTTCAAGTTCAGACCTTGATCTTTTAATAACTGCGCTGCCGCATCTTTTGATTCCATGAATCCAAGTAAGAGATGCTCAATGGTTAGAAATTCATCTTGCATTTTCCTTGCCTCGGCCGCTGCACGTTGAATAATTTCAGTTGCACCTCTGCTGATTTGTGGTTCTTTTCCAGTTACGTTAGGAAGTTTAGATAATGCCAATTCAATTTGATTGGTTATTAGTGCAGGGGCAATATCAAATTTTTTAAATATAAATGGTGTAATTCTCTCATCTTCTTCAATTATGCCTTTTAGTAGATGTAAGCCTTCAACTTGACCATGATTTAAACTCATAGCAATCTGTTGAGCACGTTGTATGCTTTGTTGTGTTTTTAATGTGAACTGGTCGAAATTCATATTTGCTTGTTTTGTAACACGAACTCAATTCACTCACCAAATTGGATATTCTGCTTTTTTTGCAGTTTTTCAATCACGGTTGTGCCGAAAAGTCAACCTTCGAATAGGTTTTACTGACAATGTTGCTTAATGGATGTTTTTTGAGACTGCGTATATCAGCCCCAAACAAACGAACAGATTCAATGCTATGTTCAGTATAACCCATGTCCATTGCCCATTTTGAATCAACTGAAAGGTTTCCCAGCTGAAAGTGCTGAAGGTGCTTAAGCCACCACAGAGGCCAGTAGAAAGGAATAAAATGGTGTTTTTTGAATCGTTGAATTTGAAGCTGAACAGCATGAAAATAGCAATTAGAAAAGAGGCTATTGCATTGGATGTTAGCGTTCCAAAAGGAATTTGGTTATTCAGACTTTTAAATAAGATGCCAATGTTGTAGCGAATTAGAGAGCCTATACCACCACCAAGAAAAACAAGACCCCCACTTATGAATTGGCTTGTAATCATCGAATGACAAATTGAAACGTTTTATGAAAAATGTAAGCTAGTATAGAGCCAATGATGAAACCGGTGAGTACGTCAGTAGGGTAGTGCAAGCATAAATAAATCCGAGCGAAACCAATGAGCACGGTGGAAAGAATAAAAACCGTGTTCAAAGTTCGGTGTCTTGGTAAAGCTAAAAGAATGAAAAAAGTGAGCGCAGCAAAATTTCCTGCATGAGCAGAATAAAAACTAAAGTCGCTTCCCGACTCATGCATTTTTGTTTCTGTAATACCTAACTCTTTTCCAAAGTGAAGTTTATGGTGGATTTCTTCATTTCGAAAAGGTCGATCACGTTCGAAAGTGGGCTTGATGATTTTGTTACAGATGTAATCCTGTGCTCCAACAGTTGTAGCTAGAAACGCGATTGCAATAATTCCCTTCTTAACTCCATAAGTAGTCATGAGTTGCCATATAACGTATGCATATAGGGGAATCCAGACCCATGATTTACATAAGTAGTAGAAAAATGTATCAAGCCAATCGTGATGAAATTGATTGATTACAAGAACAGATTCATTATCAAAAAGCGTAAATAACTCAAACATACATTTCTTGTATTAGGGCGCTGTAGATCTCGGTTATTTTCTTTCTTTTCAATTTAAGTGTGGGAGTAATCTCCCCTTTTTCAATACTAAATGGTTGAGGTAAAAGTCTGAATGCCTTGACTTGCTCCCAATTACCGAAGCGTTTGTTGATCTCAAGAATATCGGCTTGTACAGCTTGTATGATTTCAGGCTTGCTTATTAATTCATCTGCAGAACAATCGTTGAATTGTGGGAATTTGGTTTTGGTTAGAACCTGATCTAACACCAATAGTGCGGCCGGGAATTTCTGTCCATCACCAACTACCATGCATTGCTCAATGAATATAGATTCTTTCAGAGCGTTTTCAACCGCTTGTGGTGCTACATACTTTCCACCACTTGTTTTGAATAGTTCCTTTTTTCGATCTGTAATGAATAAAAATCCATCTCGAAACTCGCCGATATCTCCGGTGTGAAAATATCCATCTCGAATCACTTCCAAAGTTGCACTTTCGTTTTTGTAGTATCCGAGCATGACATTCGGTCCTTTACAGAGAATCTCTCCATCTGTCGCAATTTTCACCTCGCATTCATCTATTGGTGTACCCACACTACCAATTTGATATAGTTTGGGTCTACGAAGAGTATTCACTGTAATGACAGGCGAAGTCTCCGTTAATCCATATCCTTCTTTTATTGGAATGCCAGCACCGGTGAAGAAACGTGCAAGTCGTGGTTGTAGTGCGGCAGAACCGCTCGCGACAGCCCCAATTTCTGTTAATCCAAGGGCTGCTTTGACTTTTGAAAAAACTAGCTTTCGGGCTAGTTTTAATTTGAATTCATACCACCAGCCGTTGGCTCCATCTGGCTCCCATTGCAATGCTAGATTCACAGACCAACTGAATAATTTCTTTTTAATTCCTGTATTACTTTCACCCTTAGCCACAATGCCGTCAAAGAATTTTTCGAGTAAACGAGGTACAGCGGTGAAAATATGTGGACGGGTCATGATTAAATCGTCTTTAATGTTTTCCATCCCCGTTAAAGTCATTTGCACGCTATTTTCAATATACAAATAATGCAGCATGCGCTCATAAATGTGGCAACATGGCAAAAAACTGAGACAACGCGCTTTTCCTTTTTCAAGTGGTGGAAGGCGATCAAGCGAATTCTGAACGTTGCTCGCAATGTTTGCATGTGATAGCATTACTCCCTTTGGAAGACCTGTGGTTCCGGAGGTGTAAATGATAGTCGCTAACTCTTCTGATTTGATTTCATTTTTTATGGAATTAATCTCATCGCGTTTAGTGACTTGCTCGTCAAACAGCTCTAACCAATGCTTTGTATCTCCGTATTTTTCAAATGTGAATATCTCACGTAATGCCCCACAATTGTCTTTAATACTTGCTACTTTTTCGTAAAGGTCATGATTGGAAACGATGCAAATAACAGCTTCACTATGATTCAGAATATATTCAATATCTGATGCAGACATAGTTGGGTAAATAGGTACATCAATAGCTCCTATTTGCAAAATGGCATGGTCGCATATGTTCCACTCCATACGGTTGCCATCAGTAATGAGTGCAATCTTATCTCCACGCAAAATTCCTGCATTGAGCAGGCCAGAAGACAATTGATAGGTTTGATTGTAAAAGGACTCAGTTGAAATGGATTTCCATTCACCGTTCACTTTGCTTTTCATCATCTCCTCCAATGGAAGATGCGTCAGCTGTTTTTCTAAAAAATCGAATAAACGTGGGTACATGGAAGGCAAGATACACCATTTTCTTGAAACACTTTATTGTGCCTCTTGAAACACTTTTTGCAAACGGTCTGCCATGTAATCGAAGAGAGATTGCAGGGGACCTTTTACCATCATTTCCATGAAGGGGTTAATGTTCGCTTGGCATGATTGATAGCAATTACAGCCCACCTCTCTCGATTGAATTATGGCCTTCAATGTGAATGCAAACGGACTGTCCTCGGAAGTGTTGAATTCGGTAAATGCTTCAGATTCCGATACATTGGAGTGTGTGCGAATGAGGGTGAAAGTGTAAACATTCTGAATTTTGAATGTACATGAATTCTCGGTGCTGCTCCAGTTCGATATTTTATCTTTTGGTAAAAGCAGTTGAATATTTTCCATCTTTTGAAGGAAAGCGTGAATGTCAGCTACGTTGCTAGGAACTAGAACGTGTTTACTTTCAAATTGGGCCATGAATTTATTGATTTAAAAATGCTTCACTCCAAGCAGATGGGCTTTTTCTCCAATTGCGCAACGTTTCCAATTGATCCTCTGTCACATATTCTTTTTGCACTGCTTTTTCTAAGAGTAAATGGTAGTTTGTGAGCGTGTGTAATTTCACTTTTGCAGCCTGAAAGGCATCAGTTGCCTGTTGAAAATCATAAGTAAAAATGGCAACCATACCAACAACCTCCGCCTCAATCTGTCTTAAAGCGTCTACAGCGGCTAAACTACTTTTCCCTGTGCTTACAAGATCTTCAATGACTAGAACCTTCTGATTTGTTTCAATGACTCCTTCAACTTGATTTCCAAGCCCATGTTTTTTTGCTTCACTTCGAACATAAGCAAATGGAAGTCCCATCTCTTGTGCAATCAATGCACCAATGGCAATACCACCAGTTGCAACTCCAACAATAACATCAACGGGTCCAAATTCTTTTTGAATGGCATGAACGAATTGCTGACGAATGTGTGTGCGTAATGTTGGGTAAGACAAAGTCTTTCTATTGTCGCAATAAATTGGAGATTTGAGTCCACTAGCCCAAGTGAAGGGGCTGGTTGGTTTTAATTCAATGGCTTTAATTTGCAATAAATATTCTGCGACTTGTAAACCTACTTCTACATTTGGATCCATGGAACAAAAATACATCGTACAACACGAAGGTCAAGTATTAACTTTTTCACAAAGTGAATTTGATGTTTTCTCTTCGGATAAGAAGGGAATTGTCGCAGCTGGCGGATTGGTTTGCAATGGTAACGGCGATTTTCTTTTCATTAACAGACTAAATCAAATGGATTTGCCAAAAGGAAAATTGGAGAATTGTGAATCAGAATCGGAAGGTGCACTCAGAGAAGTGGAGGAAGAAACTGGAGTTGGAAATATAGAGTTAGGTGAGAAAATCATAGATACTTATCATACTTATTTCCAACATGAACAGTTGATTTTAAAGCGAACAGCTTGGTACAACATGAGAGTGAATGGGTGTCCAGAATTAACACCTCAAAAAGAAGAGGGGATTGAATGGGTGAAATGGATAAAAAAAGCCGATGTTGAAGATTTTATTAAGGATACATATCCATCCATTCGATTGGTTTGGGAACATGCAAGCCTGGTTTAAGTCTATCTTTGTCGAATGGAAAACACAACACGCACAGAGTTAAGTTCAATGGGTGAATTTGGGTTAATCAATCATTTGGTTCAGTATTTCATTCCTAAAGTTGAATCTACAATTAAGGATGCAGGTGATGATGCGGCTGTTATTGCGCCCCCAACAGGCGAGCATATGGTAGTGACAACCGATTTGTTGGTTGAAGGCGTTCATTTCGACTTAATGTACACCCCTCTGAAGCATCTTGGTTACAAGGCTGTGGTGGTTAATTTAAGTGATGTTTGCGCTATGAATGCAAAGCCAACTCAGTTTACAGTGAGTTTAGCTGTTAGTAGTAAATACAGCGTAGAAGCTTTAGAAGAATTGTACTCTGGAATGCTCGCCGCATGCGAATCATATGGAGTTGACTTAGTTGGAGGAGATACAACCACCATTGCAAATGGCTGTGCTATTTCTATTACCGCAATCGGATTCAATAAGCCTGAAAAATTATCGCTCAGATCTGGCGCAAGACCAAATGATTTATTGGTAGTCACCGGTGATTTGGGTGGTGCCTATTTGGGATTACAAATCTTGGAAAGAGAAAAGCAGGTGTTTCTTGCTGCCCCCGGAGCTCAGCCACTATTGGAGGGGTATGATTATGTCATTGGAAGGCAACTCAAACCAGAAGCACGAGTAGATATTGTGCAGCTCTTAGATCAGTTGGAAGTTAAACCAACAGCCATGATTGATATTTCAGATGGACTTTCAAGTGAGATTATACATCTTGCTGAAAATAGCAATTGTTCATTCCGGGTTTTTGAAGATAAAATCCCAGTTTCTCCTGAGGTTCAATCATGTGCGAAGGAGCTTAACATAGACCCCACAACGTGTGCATTGAATGGAGGGGAAGATTACGAACTTTTATTTACCATCTCCATGGACGATTACGAGAAAATAAAAGGGAATCCCAATTTTTCAGTTATCGGGCATGCTACTCCAGTTGGAGAGAAGAATATTTTAGAGACAAACGGTGGTGGTGTTGTTGAGTTGAAGGCCCAAGGTTGGAAGTTTTAACATCCTGATAATCGGAGATCCTTAATCTCTAATTCAATATTCTCCTCGTTATTCCAATTGTTCAGGGTTAGCTTAAACAGAATGTCAATGGGCTGTTTAGATTGAACCAATGCAAGTGACTCAGCACCCTTGAAAAAAATTCCTTTCATGATTTTGCCCGTATTTGCCTCTTGAAGTGAGAGTGAAAGGTGACTTTGGTCAGAACCAACAGTGCGCGTATAACCAGTATCTACAAGGTTTTTGGTTTGAAAAATGGGCTCTTCCATTTCTGGTCCGAAAGGAGATAACAATTGAATTTTATTATACAAATCCATATTGATCTCTGTAAGTTGAATGACTTCATCAAAGTTTTGAACGCGCTCAAACAATTCTCCCTTTGCTTGTTCTTGAATGACATCATTGAATTTCTGTCGAAATAATTCATAATTTTCAGCCGGAAGCGATAAACCAGCAGCCATAGTGTGTCCGCCATATTGAGTTAGTAATTCACTGCATGCCTCCAAGGACTCATACATGTCAATGCCTGGAATACTCCTTGCACTGCCTGAGATTACTCCGTCAAGTTCTGTAAGAACAAGCGTAGGTTTGTAGATTTTCTCTATTAATCTAGAAGCCACGATGCCAACAACACCTTTGTGCCAACCTTCCTTTTTCACAATAGTTACCGCACTATTTTTATGATATGAGTCGGAAGCTATCTGTTCAAATGCTTCATGCGCAATTTCTTGATCTAAAAACCTACGTTCTTTGTTATATGTCTCAATCTCTTTTGCAATAAGCATGGCCGACTCAATATCATGACTAAGCATAAGATCAACGCTTCGTTTGCCTGCGAAAATGCGCCCAGCCGCATTTATTCTCGGGGCGAAAATAAATACCATCTCCTGTACCCCAATGCTGGTTGATTTCGATGATGAAAGTTTGAACATAGCTTCAAGACCCGGTCGAAGTTTTTTGTTCATCACCCTTAAACCAAAGTAAACGAACAATTGATTTTCTTCTGTAAATGGAACAATATCCGCAGCCGTTGAAAGAGCTACGAAATCGAGGTAGTAATAAAGCTTATTCTCACTTAGATCAAGCGAGCGAGTTAATCCCTGCAAGAGTTTAAAGCCAACACCACAACCGCTGAGGCCTTTGTTTGGATACAAGCAGTCATGGCGCTTCGGATTAATGATTGCGTACGCGCTGGGCAAGTCACCGGGAGTGTGGTGGTCACAAACAATGACATCAATGCCCTGTTCTTGGCAAAGTTTTATTCGTTCTCCGTCTTTTACTCCGCAGTCTAAAGTAATAACAAGATTGTAAGCATGCTCAATAGCATACATTGCTCCGGTCATGGAAAATCCATAGCCCTCTTTGTATCTGTCCGGAATATAATATTCCACTTTGAATCCCAGATCGCGTAAATAACCGTAGACCATGGAGACAGAGGTAGTGCCATCAACATCATAATCCCCGAAAATTAATATGCTTTCGTTGGCATCTTTTGCCTTCAAAAGGCGCTCGACTGCATGATCAAGATCTTTTAATAGGGAAGGGTTAAGAAATTGATTGGGGCTACGATGCATGAATTTTTTCAAATCTTGATCTTTGGTTATCCCTCTTGAAATATGCAAGCGCTCAATCAAACTCAAGGATTGTTCGTTTTCATTCAGCGTGTATCTCTTTCTCCAAATACTCATTTGCGAATCCAATATTTTGTAAAGGTAGGTTAATGCTCATTGCAACTCTTTTTCAAGTTATGCAGTCTTTTTGTATATTCGTGCACCTAAACCCCTCGGGAAGATGAAAAAATTTGTAAACATTTTTATGATTTTCTTTTCGTTAAGTGTTGTTTTTACGCTTAGCGGATGCTTAAATGACGACAATAAAATTCCACCAAATTGTTATGATGGAATTTTGAATAATGATGAACAATTGGTTGACTGTGGTGGTCCGAATTGTGAACAATGCGATCACTGTATAGACGGAATTTGGCAGCCAGAATACGGGGAAACATGCGTAGACTGCGGTGGCGAGTGTGGACCATGTTCTCCTTGTGCGAACTGTATTCAAGATGGTGACGAGGCTGGAATTGACTGCGGAGGTTCTTCGTGCGGTCCATGTTCAGAGCTATGTGCCGATGGAATCTTAAATGGAACTGAAACCCAAATCGACTGCGGGGGCACCTATTGTGATCCTTGTCCAACCTGTACAGATGGTGTCATGAACGGTACTGAAATCGGTATTGATTGTGGTGGTTTGAACTGTCCTCCTTGTGCTACAGATGGTAACTGCACAAACGGAATGATTGATGGAAACGAATTTTGGACAGATTGTGGAGGTTCAACCTGCATGGCTTGTGATACCATTATTTCCTTCACCGCCAACGGAGTGAATCACGTAGCAGTGGCTTCAACTTGCACATTCTCTTATGCCGGTGGAACTGTAACCATTTCCGGTACAACTTTACAAGGCGGTACAATTGCGTTCACTATGGCACAGCCAGTAGCCGGTTGGGTAGATGGAACAACCATAAACATTGGTCCAGCTAATAATCCAAATAGTGTTGTCGCTTTCACCAATGACATGGCAGTAGCTTATAGCACCGCATTCACAGGTTCTACGGCTACAGTTAACGTTGTGAAATTCCGCAGTTCTCCCGTACCTGGCGGTATTCGTTATACGTTCAGCGGTACAATGAAGAACTCTGGAGGTACTTCTACTGTTAACATTACCAACGGATTGGTTATGGTGCCTCTTCAATAAGAAAAAAAATTACCAAAAAAAGCCCTTCCCCAAAAGAAGGGCTTTTTATTTAAGCCTTGTTTTCGTTTCTTTGCAGCGCTTTAGCAATGAACTAAAACCAACATTATGCATTTCGAATTATCTGAAGAACACAAAGCCGTTCAGGCTGCAGCAAGAGACTTTGCTCAAAATGTACTTAAGCCAGGAGTAATTGAACGCGACGAACATCAGAAATTTCCAGTTGAAGAGATTAAACAGCTTGCTGAACTCGGATTCATGGGAATGATGGTCAAAGAAGAATACAGCGGTAGTGGAATGGACACTTTGTCTTACGTTCTTGCCATGGAAGAGATTTCTAAAATTGATGCGTCAACTTCAGTTTGCATGAGCGTGAATAACTCTCTTGTGTGTTATGGTTTGCAAGAATATGGTTCAGAGGAACAAAAAGAAAAATACTTGAAGCCACTTGCTAGCGGTGAAAAAATTGGGGCGTTTTGTTTGTCTGAACCAGAGGCAGGTTCTGATGCCACTTCGCAACGCACTACAGCTATTGATATGGGAGATTACTACCTACTCAATGGCACGAAGAACTGGATTACAAATGGAAGTAGTGCAAGTACCTATTTGGTTATTGCCCAAACAGACGTTGAAAAAGGTCACAAAGGAATTAATGCGTTTATTGTAGAACGCGGAATGGAGGGGTTCGTAGTAGGAGCTAAGGAAAATAAAATGGGAATTCGTGCCAGTGATACCCATACGCTTTTATTCAATGACGTAAAAGTGCCGAAGGCAAATAGAATTGGTGAAGACGGTTTCGGATTCAAATTCGCGATGAAAACGTTGAGTGGTGGTCGTATTGGAATTGCCGCACAAGCCCTCGGAATTGCCGCCGGAGCATATGAATTGTCATTGGCATATTCGAAAGAACGCAAAGCGTTTGGAAAGGAAATTTCTCAACATCAGGCCATCGCATTCAAATTGGCCGATATGGCAACTGAAATTGAGGCTGCTCGCTTGCTTGTATACAAAGCCGCTTGGATGAAAGATCAAGGAATGAATTACGATGAAGCATCGGCAATTGCGAAACTGTACGCTTCACATGTGGCCATGAAACATACGGTTGAGGCTGTTCAAATTCACGGCGGATATGGATTCGTGAAAGAATATCACGTGGAAAGATTAATGAGAGATGCGAAAATTACGCAGATCTATGAGGGTACAAGTGAAGTTCAGAAAATTGTTATTTCCCGAAGCGTATTGTCTAAATAAATTTTGAAGTCATTAACAAAGGGCTGTTGTAAGACAGCCCTTTTTCGTTGGAATGAATTTGTGGAACACAAGTATTTTCGTGTGAATGAATTGGTTTCGCAAACATTTCGCATTTCTTTCAATCACCGGTCTTTTTGCCAGTGTGGTTGTGTTTTTTTATTTCTTTTTTTCTTCTCAAGTGGTTACGAAAAATGAGCCTACTGATTTGATCCCTTCTAATTCAAGTTGGATTCTCATTTTGAATGAAAGTAAACTCAGCGGTCTCAATCAGTTGAAACTAGATGAACTTACAGGCACTCACTTTCCAATTGAAACAATCAATGCCTATTTTAAAGAACAACCGGTACTGAAAGAAATGAACTGTTGGGTCTTTCAGTCAGACGGAAAAGTATTTTTCATTTTACCCGACAGCAAGAATGAAGCGGCTGTTTCAAAATTAAAAGAAAAAATGGGTGGGCTGAAGTCCGTTCAATTAAACGATTTTATTGTCTTTTCAACTCATGACTATACACCAATAGCCGTTGAGCAATCCATTCATACAGATGCATCGTTCACATGCATTTATGAAAAGAAGTCGTCAGATGCAAGTTTGAGTCTCATCATAAAAAATGAGAATGCTTGGGAGCTGTGGGAGCAATTCAATCGAAGCAACACAACCCAATTATCCAAAATAGCATGTTCCGCTTCTCAGAGAGACTCGCTAAACGGTACTTTTAATGCTATTGGGAAACTTCCTGGTGATGCCGTAGACATGCATGCTAGACATTTCGGAAATGGTCAGCTCTTACTGGATATTTCAATGCAGGAAGCAGATAGTAGTTTGAAAAAGATATTTTTAGAACGAGAAATTGAACACGAATCGCTCCTTGGAGAGTCCTTCAAAAATTGGTTTGCGTTAAATGCCACTGGTGAGCTGGGTAGTTTCAGAATGCAAAATTTGGGTGCAGAAAAAATTTACTTTCTAGGCATTCACGAATCATCTTCTTTGAAATGGATGGCTGACTCAACCACTCAATTGATAAAGAGTTTTCCCCTGGGAAGTCGATTTGTATTCGATATTAAGCCACCCGAGGGCACCACTTATTTCGCATTTGTTCAGAATGAAGTTTTATTTTTTAGTTCGAATGTAAGTCAATTGCAAGGGCTGAATAATTATCTTAATGTTTCAAGTAAGATTCAAGATGAGAAGGAGTATGGTTCAATACCTTTTGGAGGAGAATTAATCATTCGACCTTATTTTGATTCCCATCAGATGCATACTCTTGGTGCTGATTTGGCTTGGTTTCATGGTACGCATGAGCGGGGTTATGTGAAATGGATTCAATTGGGAGAATCCAATGAGATCATACATGAAGAATTAAAAGATTCAGTGCCTACTTTAAGTGTAAATCAAGATACTGATTTAATTTTTTCAGTCGAAAATCATTTGACCTCTAAGCAAAACGAAGTACGGTGTTCGGGAAATAAATTGAAATGGATTGAAGATGGAAATCAGCGATTTGTATTTGAATGTAAGAGTGAAATTCGGAGTGTGACACAAGTTGACCAAATTGGAAATGGTAAGTTACAAGTACTTATTCTCACACAGGGTGGAGTTGATCTTTGTGATATTAACGGGAATCGTATCGCTGGTTTTCCAGTTGCAATTCCGTCGGGTACAACTGGTGTTTGGAAAGTTATTCAAAATCGGAACCCAGATTTATGTCGGATTTTAGTGGCCTCAGAATCAAATGAAATTTTCAATTTAAGAGTGAACGGAAAATCGGCCAGTGGATGGCAAACACCTCAATTTGATTCGCCCATTAAATCCATACAGGACGTATCTGAAGGATACCTCATAGAACTTACAAATGGCGCGTCTAAGAAAATCAAGAAAACAGGGATACAGTTAAAATGAAAGCAGTTTTTTTAATCAAAAATGGCAATGCCAACGAGGCATTTGAAATTCGTGAAGTGCAACTGGATGCGGTTCAAAGGGGGGAAGTTAAAATAAGGGTTTCGTCTTCTGGTTTGAACTTCGCTGATGTGCTAGGTAGGAAGGGGCTTTATCCAGAATTGCCCGCACTCCCGGTAATTATGGGGTATGACGTGGTTGGGGAAGTTATAGAATGCGGTGAAGGAGTAGACTCGTCTTGGTTAGGAAAACGCGTAGCGGCATTAACACGATTCGGAGGTTATGCGGAAGAGGTGAATACATTGGCCGACGGAATTGCTGAAGTACCCCGTGAGATGGAAGATTTTGAAGCGTGTGCATTGGGCACTCAATATGTGACCGCTTATTACATGACGAATGTGGTTCAAGAGTCGAGAAAAGGTGACGCCGTATTGGTTCATGCTGGATCAGGCGGAGTTGGAACCGCGCTAGTGCAATTATTATTGGAAAGGGGGTGTGAAGTTTTTGCCACGGTAGGAACTGATGAAAAGGTCAATGAGCTTGTTCGTCTTGGTGTGAATGCAGTGAACTACAGATCCAACGACTATGCAGCTTTTATCAAGGCACATTTGGGTGAAAGATATTTACAGGCGTCTTACAACAGCATTGGAGGAAAGACTTTTAAAAAGGATATGAATTTATTAGGTTCAGGTGGAAAGCTTATGCTTTACGGGTTTGCTGAACGATCTGGCAAATGGGGTGGAAAGTTGGCTACATTCAAATTAATTTGGGACATGGGAAGATTGATTCCTCTTCTTCTTTTGGCAAAGAGCAAAGGCGTAATAGGAGTAAACATGCTCAAAGTTGCTCAGGCCAACCCAAAGTTAATTGGTCAATGCATGGCTGCCCTCGTAGAATTGCATAAAGAGAAGAAAATTAAACCAATCAATGGTGGGGAGTACGCCTATTCAGAAGTTGCATTGGCTCACCACCTTTTAGAGTCTAGAAAAACAAAAGGAAAATTAATTCTCAAATGGCGTTAAGTAATTCACTTTTCGTTTACTTTCGTCGCACCATCTTAAACCATGTCCTCAACTAACCAAAAGCTTACATTCGCAGGTGTCCTAGTGACATTGGGAATTATATACGGAGATATCGGAACCTCTCCGCTTTACGTAATGAAATCCATTGTTGGAGATAAACCAATTACGGAAGCACTTATCTACGGAGGAATTTCATGTGTGGTTTGGACTTTAACTATTCAAACTACAATTAAATATATCTGGATGACCTTGCGAGCCGATAACAAAGGAGAGGGTGGAATTTTTTCTTTGTATGGACTTGTGAAATCGAAAGCCAAGTGGCTCTTTTGGCCTGCTATGATAGGAGCTGCTACACTGTTGTGTGACGGCATTATTACACCTCCAATTTCTGTAGCATCTTCCGTTGAAGGTCTTAAAAAACTGAATGAAGGTGTTCCGGTTATACCCATAGTTTTGGCAATTCTTACTGCGCTGTTTTTAATTCAACGTTACGGAACCAAATTAGTGGGCGTAGCATTTGGCCCTATTATGTTCATTTGGTTTTCCATGTTAGCCATTGTAGGTACTTATAATCTTTTAGAGAACCCCGAAATTTTGAATGCTTTAAATCCAAAATATGCATATGATCTTTTAGTGAACTATCCGCAAGGTTTTTGGTTGCTTGGAGCAGTGTTTCTATGTACTACGGGAGCTGAGGCACTCTACAGTGATTTAGGTCATTGCGGAAGATCAAATATTCGTACAAGTTGGATTTTTGTTAAGTCGGCCTTGATATTGAATTACATGGGGCAAGGGGCCTGGCTTATGCAGCAAACCGCATTGAATGAGCGTAATCCTTTCTTTGAAATGATGCCTCAATGGTTTTTAATCCCAGGTATTATCATCGCCACACTTGCAGCCATCATTGCTTCGCAAGCTTTAATCAGTGGCTCCTTTACTTTAATTGGAGAAGCCATTAACTTGAATTTCTGGCCGCGAGTGGCAATTAAGTATCCGACTGAAACGAAAGGTCAGTTGTATATCCCAAGCGTGAACTGGTTGTTGTGGGCAGGATGTGTAGGCGTAATGCTTTACTTTCAGGAATCAGCTCACATGGAAGCAGCCTACGGTTTATTTATTACGGTGGCCATGTTAATGACCACATTACTGTTATCATATTACCTTGTTTATCGCAGACATTGGCCCATGTTATTGGTAGCCATGATTGCCATTTTGTTTTTTGCAGTTGAGGTTTCCTTCTTCGTTGCCAACTCTATGAAATTGAAAGAAGCATGGATGATGCTCATTGTATACAGTGCCATTCTTGCCGTTATGTATATCACCATTCGTTATAGAAGGTTAAGTAGCTTTCATACCGGTTTTGCAGATATTGATCATTACTCCGAAAAAATTAAACAACTTAGTGTAGATCAGAGTGTACCGAAATATGCAACGCATTTGGTGTACATGACGAAAGCAGGATTCATAGACCAAGTAGAACAATTGGTTATGGATTCTATTTTAAAAGGAACTCCAAAACGAGCTGATGTTTATTGGTTCCTACATGTAGATAGAACGAATGAGCCCTACACCATGGATTATCAAGTGGAAGAGTTGGTAGACGACCTTATTATTAAAGTAAATATTAAGTTGGGCTTTCGTGTGCAGGCAAAGGTGCATAATTACTTCTGCTTTATACTGGATGATTTGGTGAAGCACAATCAATTCAATCGTTTGAAAAAGCCTGAGCCGTATAGAGCATATAATGATAGTATTGATGTTCGCTTTGTTCTGTTGAAGAAGTATTTGAGTGTAGAAAATGAACTTAGCTTCAATGAAAATTTCATTTTCGAAGCCAATCAAATCATTAAGGAAATTAGTTTGTCAGATATTGATGCATGGGGACTTGAAGAAAACCGGACTTCAATAGAAAAGGTTTCTATGCTTGTAAAATCTGGCGCAAAATGCAATTTGAATTTACGTCATCAGAAAAATGGAGGCTAACCCATTTTTTCTGCAAGGGTAAGCCATAGCAAGGTACCCTCTTCAATTTTTAAATTGAGATCTGCCAATTGATTTGATAATTGAATTAGTTCTGTGTGGTCATGACATTGAGACATTTGCACTTCAAGTTCATTTCTTTTACCTTCCCAAAGAGGTATGTCCCGTTCCAATTCGGTATACTGTTGCTTCTCTTTGAATGAAATCTTGGTAGTGGAATTGTTTTTTGTTTTGGGTTCAATGGTTTCTTTTTCTTTTGCAATTTCGGTAGAAGATTCAGCTAGCATATCTCTAAACTGAAGACTACTTCCCAGTACATCACGAACCCCACCTTTTCCGTCTAAAACAAAAAGGTGGTCAACCAATTTATCTAGAAAATATCTGTCGTGACTCACAATGAGCAAACAACCGGGATATTGCGACAAATAATCTTCAAGTGCACTAAGTGTGAAAATATCAAGATCATTGGTGGGCTCATCAAGGATAAGAAAATTCGGATTTTTCATCAAAATCAAAAGCAACTGCAACCGCTTCTTTTCACCACCACTGAGTTGTGAAATGGTGTTGAAATGCATGTGCTTGGGGAAAAGGAATTTTTCAAGAAGTTGAGATGCTGTTATGGTTTTTCCTTTTTTAAGTGGAATGAAATCTGCTATTTCTCGAATGCATTCTATGACTCTTTGTTCGGGTTTCAAATGCATGGTGCTTTGCTCGTAGTAACCAAATACAACAGTCTCTCCGTTCACAACCTTTCCATGATCTGGCTCATCACGTTTCGTAAGAAGCTGCAAAAATGTAGTTTTACCACAACCATTTCTTCCCACTAAACCAACACGTTCATTTGATTTGAAAGTGTAGTCGAATCCGTCGAGAATTGTTTGTTGTCCGAGCTGTTTTTTCACCCGATGGAACTCGACTACTTTAGATCCCATGCGTGAGATATTAATCTCCAAATCCAATTCACCCGCCTCTTTTTTCTTCGCTAAAGTTTCTTTTAATTCTTGAAAAGCATCCAGACGTGACTTGCTTTTTGTTCCTCGAGCACGAGGCATTTTTCTTGCCCATTCTGCCTCCTTGCGAAACAAATTTTCTTGCTTATCTCTTGTGGCTGCCTCCAATTGTTCTCTTTCTGCTTTTTTCTCGAGATAGTATGAGAAATTTCCTTTGTACTTGTATAGCGTTTTGTTCTCTAACTCTAGTATTTCATCGGTGATGTTTTCAAGAAAATACCGGTCGTGAGTGACCATAAAGAGCGTCTTATTGGATTTGCCTAAGTAATCCTCCAACCACTCAATCATGTCTAAATCTAAGTGATTGGTAGGTTCATCAAGAATTAAAAAGTCTGCATCTTCCAGCAGTACTTTAGCAAGCGCTATTCTGCGACGTTGCCCTCCGCTCATGGTTCCCATGGTTTGTTCTAACCGTTGAATATTCAACGCGCCCAGAACTTGTTTCATTTTAGAGTCGTAATCCCACGCACCTGTCTGGTCCATTTGATCTAAGGCGCGTTCAAGATGCTCTCCTGTTACAAGTGCAGACTCATATAAGCGTATGGCTTGTGTCATGGCGTTATTTGACGCTAACAAATAATCCAATGCAGTATTTTCTGGGAGATAGGCTTCGTCCTGTTCTAGAAAAGTCCAACGAATTTCCTTATTGAAAACTATTTTTCCTTCGTCGGGAGTATCCTTTCCTGTCAAGAGCTGAAGTAAAGTACTTTTTCCAGTACCGTTTTTAGCAACTAATGCTACTTTTTGTCCTTGCTCAATGCCAAAAGAAAGATCGGTAAATAATTCTCTAATTCCAAAAGATTTGGCAATACGTTCTACAGACAAAACATTCATAGTTGGCGAAGTTCGCACATATTCGTGAATTGATTGTAAATTCGGCGAAGAATGATTGAGATTAAACATTTTTCAGCCTGCACGATATTCGAGGTGTATAATATTCTTCAATTGCGAAGTGAAGTTTTTGTGGTAGAACAAAACTGTGTTTATCAAGATTTGGACTCCAAGGATTTGGATGCATTTCATGTCATTGTTAAGTCTGATGTTGGTGAGATTGTTGGGACGGCTCGCATACTAAGGGCTGGTGTGTCTTATCCAGAGGTTAGTATAGGTAGGGTTTGTTCAGCCAAGTCAACAAGACTTCAAGGAGTTGGAAAAGAAATCATGAGTTCGGCCATAGCATTTATTGAGCATCAATGGCCTCATGTGGAATGTGTTATTTCAGCACAGTTGTACTTGCAGCGATTTTATGAATCGTTGGGTTTCATTGCTGAAGGGGAAGTGTATTTGGAAGATAATATTCCTCATATTCAAATGCGAAGAAAATGAATGCGCTTGGATTAAATAGGATTAAATGGGATAAAACACATGAGTATTTACTCACGACATGTGCTTTTTTAATGCCACTTCAATTGCGCGCTTTGACTTTTGCTTTAGTCGCTTTGTTTGTTTGCGTTGTGGTTATGCGTCTTCTAAAATTTTCAACTGATTCGGCCCAAGGATTGAGACTTGCGGTGTTTTTTCCATTTGCTTTTTTTTCCGCTTTTTTGTTCCTAGGTTGGTTCGAACAGCCGCAAAATATTGAAGTGTTCAAAGAAATAGAAACCAAAGCACCTTTTTTCTTTTTACCCGTAATATTTTTTCTCTTACCCAAACTTTCATTTCAGTCACGGTCTCAAATTTTCCGAGCCTTTACAGCAGGAACCATTGTTTTTGTGGTTATCAGTATACTTCATGCAATTACACGTTGGCTTACAGGAGATGGTGTAGGCGTTTTCTTTTATCAAAAACTATCTTGGACATTTCACCCTTCCTATCTAGCTGTTTATTGTTGCCTAGCAATTGGAGCAGTTTATTATGAGTTAAGTACTTCAAATAGAAGTTTTTTTTATAAAAATGTGTTGTTGGGAATGGTTTTTCTTTTGGCTGTTTACGTTGCTTTTTTATCGAGCAAATCGGGCTTTTTATCTCTCTTTTTAACTTTTTTCATTCTCTTGTATTACACCTGGAGAAGGCAATTGAGAATGAAGAACTTTTGGTTCTTTACGTTTTTGATTGGTCTTGGATTTGGTATTCCCTTTTTCACAATTGGACAAATCAACGGCAGGGTGGCTGCCGCGGTTACAGACGTAAATTCCCAACAGGTTACAGATAAAAAGGCAAGCACTGCCATGCGTTTCGTGACTTGGCAGGCGAGTTTAAATGTTGTAAAGCAGAATCCTTTGGGTGTTGGCACTGGAAATTGGAAAACGGCATTGAGGAAAGAATATAGTGCCATGAATG
This sequence comes from uncultured Chryseobacterium sp., assembly GCA_964430305.1. GTDB lineage: Bacteria > Bacteroidota > Bacteroidia > Flavobacteriales_D > Sanyastnellaceae > CAIZGX01. Next base: position 9,537 of record CAYSEX010000025.1, on the reverse strand, counting down.
AGCATGAGGCTGCTCAAAAGCCACTGCCTTCGCACAATGCTTTTCTTCAAATAGCTGTGGAATGGGGATACATTGGATTGTTTTTACTCGTTGGATTGGTAATCTTAAATTTATACTATGCTTTCAAATCGAAAGGGCTTTTCTTTTGGTTATTCAGTGTTTTAATGCCTTTCAATTTTTTATTCGAAAGTATGTTGGAATTGCAGCAGGGGATTGTCTTATTCACGTTTGTTACTCTTCTTTTAGGATTCAGAAAATATAGCCAGGGCTTCCCAAGCGAAATGGCATAAGTTTAGTTTATTTTTCGTACTTTCGCCGTTATGGCAACAATTGAATTGAAGTTACCCAAAATGGGTGAAAGTGTGGCTGAGGCCTCCATTTTAAATTGGCTTAAAAAAGAAGGTGATCGCGTTACAGCAGATGAGCCTTTGGTGGAAATAGCGACAGATAAAGTCAACAGTGAAGTCCCGTCTCCAGAAGATGGTATTTTGGTTTCATGCAAGGTGAATGTGGGTGACACGGTGCAAGTTGGTCATGTCATTGCAATTATTGAAACAGAAGGCGGTGCTAGTGCGCCAACTCAAGCAGTAACTCAGGTTGCTGAAGTAAGTGTTGCATCAACTGCAGCAGCAGTAAGTCAACAAAGTTCCCACGGGTCTACGATCTCCTCGGGTGATCGTTTCTACAGTCCTTTGGTGAAGAACATAGCCAAGCAGGAAGGCTTGAGTCAAGAAGAATTGGATCAAGTTGCTGGAACTGGTCAAAATGGTAGAGTTACCAAGGAAGACCTAATGACTTATTTGAAAACACGTGGTTCCGCCCCAGTTGCAAAGCCCGAAGAAGTTGCTTCAAATACTCAAAAGGCAGCTCCAGCGAAGGCTGCTGTTGAAGTTCAGAAGGTGAAGGGGCCTGCAATAAGCATAGGTGGAAATGACGAAGTTGTTGAAATGGATCGCATGCGCAAACTCATAGCTGACCATATGGTTATGAGTAAGCAAGTCTCTCCTCATGTGACTAGCTATGTTGAGGCAGACGTTACCAATATTGTTATGTGGCGAGATAAGGTGAAAAAATCTTTCGAGCAGAATTATAAAACGAAGTTGACATTTACACCTATTTTCATAGAGGCGGTTGCAAAGGCCATCCGAGATTTTCCTGGAGTTAACGCCAGTGTTGATGGGGACAAGATTGTACTCAGAGGCGATATTAATGTTGGAATGGCGGCCGCACTTCCAACTGGAAATTTAATAGTTCCGGTCATTAAAAACGCGGATCAATTGAATTTGGTTGGATTGGCGAAAAAAGTAAATGATCTAGCAGATCGAGCAAGAGCAAACAAACTAACTCCAGATGAAATTCAAGGAGGCACTTATACCCTAACCAATGTAGGATCATTCGGAAATGTAATGGGGACTCCAATAATTAATCAACCTCAGGTTGCAATACTTGCAGTTGGTGCAATTCGCAAGAAGCCTGCAGTTATTGAGACTCCGCAGGGAGATGCCATTGCAATTCGTCACATGATGTTCCTGTCCCATTCCTATGATCACAGGATTGTAGACGGTGCATTGGGTGGAAGATTTGTGAGAAGGGTAGCTGACTACCTGGAAGAGTGGGATGTTAATAGAGAAATTTAATTTTTAAATAGAGCTACATGAAACTTCGCTCATTTGTTTTTATTCTCGCATTGATGCTTTTGAGCAATGCGTTATTGGCGCAAAGCAACAAAGAAAAGTTTATGTATGGTTTTGCCGAGGCCAATAAACTCATGGAGGAGAAGTTTTGGTACCAAGCCATCAAGGAATGGAAGAAAGTACTTGCGCTTGATCCAGAGAATCTGAATGTCAATTACAAACTTGGCTATTGTTTGTTGAATACAGAGAATGAAAAGGTGGATGCGCTGAAATATCTAGAAATAGCGTGCTCCAAAAAATTGAATAAAAACTACGATCCTTTCGAGCCAACTGAAAAGTTACCTCCAGTTGATGCCTTATTTCTTTTGGGTCAGGCGCAGCATCTAAATATGCAATTCGATCAGTCTATTAAGACATTTGTAAAACTAAAGACACAAATTTCTAGAGAGCATAGACTTGTACCAGAAGCCAATTACGCCATTAAAATTTGTGAGGAAGCGAAAAAGCAAGTCGCTAACCCTGTAAGCTACAAAATCATCAACGTTGGAAATATTATCAATGGTAAATATGCAGATTTCAGCCCGGTATTAACATTTGATGAGTCATCTATATTCTTTACCAGTAGAAGACTGCGTCCAGATTCTACAAACAGTGAGATTCGCGATCCAGAAACAGATCAGTTTAAAGATGATATTTATGTTTCCTTTCGAACAAAAGAAAATACGTGGTCAAAACCTGAATTGCTTAATTTGAATACAGACGATCACGATGCGTCTATTAGCGTTTCGCCTGACGGACTCACACTTTTTGTCTATCAGGATAGCTTGGGCGACGGTCAGTTGAAATACTCAAAACTCATTGGTGAAACGTGGAGTGACCCAGCAAAACTTGGATCCGATATTAATACCAAACATTGGGAGACGCACGTTACAGTTTCTGCAGATGGAAATGAATTATATTTCGTTTCCAATAGACCTGATGGCTCAGGAGGTCGCGATATTTATCGTTGCGTGAAATTGCCCGATGGCAATTGGAGTAAAGCTTTGAATATCGGAAAAAAAATCAATACCAAGTACGAAGAAGATGCACCATTCCTGAGTCCTGATGGACAGTTTTTATATTTTGCATCGAAGGGACACAACACCATGGGTGGTTTTGATTTGTTTGTGAGTAAAAAAGATAAGAATGGAAATTGGGGAGACCCACAAAATATGGGATATCCATTGAATACAGTTGATGATGACGTGTTCTTTCAGCCCATGGCAGACGGTAAACGAGCATATTATAGTTCAAGGAAAGATGGTGGTGAAGGTGAGTTGGATGTTTATTTGGTTGAAATGCCAACAACTAAAGGAACTCAATTGGCCGTGTTTAAAGGATTTATTCGCGGAGAAGAAGGCCAACCGTTGCCAGATAATTTGAGAGTGGTAATCACCAATTTAAAAACAGGTGAAAAACAAGAAGTAGCTGCAAGAAAAAAAGATGGTAAATTCTTAGCAACGCTGTTGCCTTGTACCAACTATCACGTAGATTTTCTATCAGGAATTGTGAAAATTAAGCAGGAAGACATTACAATTCCGTGTGATGGAGAGTACTATGAAATTGAGCGTGAGGCATTCTTAATTGCATTTGAAGAGGAAGTTACAATCAAGGCAAAAGACGAAATGATTTTAACGTTTGATCGGGCTAAACCAATTCAAATTAAATTGAATGAAGAACTTGGTATAGCAGAATATTCGAATTATTTTGTCTATGGTAGTGCAGAATTTTCAACCACCGATACGAATTTCAAAAACTTCCTACAAGACTGTAAGAAAGTAATCAAAAAGAAAGGAAAGGTGGAAATTTATATCGAATCAAGTGCCTCGAATGTTCCTGTTAAGAGTTACACAAACAATGAAGACTTGGCCAAGGCGCGAGCACAGAAAGCTCAAAAAACCATAGATGCAGAGCTCAAAAAGATGGGGTTCAAAGCTGACGTAAATTTTGTTTTCTTGCCTTCAAAAAGTATGGTTCAGGGTAAAAAGTACGAAAACGATAAGGATACCGCTCGCGATGCATACGAGAAGTATCAATACATCAAAATTAAAGTACAATAGCATTCATGTTGAAATTAAAGCGTCCGCTTGTTTTTCTAGATTTAGAAACAACAGGCACAGATGTGGCTAAAGACCGTATTGTTGAAATTGCATTTGTGAAAATGCACGAAAGCGGCGAAATAGAAACACTTCCTAGTCAAGAAGATCAAAGATATTTGATTCATCCTAACATGAACATTCCCATTGAATCGTCTTTGGTCCATGGTATTTATGATGAAGACGTTATTTCTGCACCGAAATTTAGTGAATGTGCTCAGGAATTAATGAACTTCATTGAAGGATGTGATTTAGCGGGTTTCAATAGCAATAAGTTTGATATTCCACTGCTAGCAGAAGAGTTTTTGAGGGCAGGTGTATTTTTCAGTTTAGATAATAGACACACCGTTGATGTGCAAGTGTTGTTTCATCAGTTGGAACCTCGAAATTTAACTGCGGCCGTAAACTTCTATTGCAATAAAGATCTGCCGAATGCTCATGCTGCATTAGTAGATACACTAGCTACGAAAGATGTGCTTTTGGGTATGTTTCAAAAATATGCCAACACTGAGAAAGCCTTACCTGCAGATGTTGAAGAATTAGAGAAAAAAAGTTCTTATCGGAAACGGGCTGACTTAATAGGTAACTTGTTATACAATGAACAAGATGAAATGGTGTTCGGTTTTGGTAAACACAAAGGAGTCCTTGTGAGCGAAGTCTTCGCGAAAGAACCAGGATATTACAGCTGGATGATGAATGCAGATTTTCCATTATACACCAAAGAGGTTCTAAGAAACTTCAAAGAAGGTCTACAAAAATAAATTTCGTTGACACTGAAAAAAAAATGTTTGGTCCTTGTTTCGAATGATCTTACATTCGATCAGCGCGTGCGAAAAACATGCGATAGCATACTTGCAGAAGGATACCAAATAGAACTTGTTGGTGTCAAAAAGCCAAAAAGTCAGGTCATCAATCGTACGTATAAAACAATACGGTTAAATGTGATTTTTAGTAAAGGTGGTTTGTTTTATGCCATGCTGAACTTGCGTTTGTTTTTCTATATTTTGTTTCGATCTTATGATGTTGTTTGGAGTAACGATTTAGATACACTTCTTCCTGCGGCACTCCTGAAACGATTGAAAAAATATACACTGATTTACGATTCTCATGAATATTTTACTGAGGCGGAGGGACTGACAGGACGCGATAAGATAAAAAAGATCTGGGAGCGAATTGAAAAGTTTGCTGTGCCCAAGGCAGATGTATTTATTACAGTGAATGAGAGTATTGCCGAGATTTATTCAACGAAATATGAACGATTGGTGCACGTGCTGCGCAATATGCCCAATGCTCATACTGAAATATCAGATGTTGGGAGAGTGAATATTGAACTTCCCAAACAATTTGTACTTCTGCAGGGCGCGTACATAGATCCTGATCGAGGGGGAATGGAATTGGTGTCGGCATTTCAATATATCGATTCAAAAAAACTATTGGTGGTTGGTGCGGGAAGAGACCTGCCGAACATGAAACGGTTGGTCAATGAAAAGGGATTGAATGAAAAAGTACAGTTTATTGATAGGCTTCCACCAGATGAATTACGTGAATTAACAAAGCGAGCTTGGTTGGGAGTTTCATTAGATAAGCCCATGCATTTGAATTACACCTTATCGCTTCCAAATAAAATTTTTGATTACATACATGCTGAAATACCTGTATTGGTAAGTCCGTTAGTTGAATTGAAACGTATAGTAGAAGAGTATAATGTTGGAATTGTACTCACTGAAGTCACCGCAAAGGCCATTGCTGAGGCAATCCTTCAATTGTCCGAAGAGGAGCGGTTGTCATATTGCATTCATGCGAAAGAAGCAAAGCAATATTTGACTTGGGAAACAGACATGAATGTTGTGATGCTGGCAATTAAAAAGCAAACCCAACGCTAAGGCCAGATTTGATAAAGTACCCTACGTATGGTCGGAAAATGTAATTGGGTTCTTGAATCCAAGGAGTATTCTGTGAAATGCGTTGATCTCCGGTATTCCAAATGGTTCCTATATGCCCATCAATGCTAATGTGTTTGTCAAATACTTTATGAAAGCCCAAAGCCATACCTAGTCCACCGGTATGAAGTGATTTGGTGTCGTAATATTCATAGTAATTATTTGTCAGGGCGTCATACAAATAATTCATTTCAATGGCTTCTAAATATTGGTATCGAAGAAATGATGAAAGATAGAATCCGTTCATTGAAGTCGCATTCCCCATGTAGTAACGAAACTCTGGAGTTATAGCAACTCGAGACAGATAAGATGACGAGAAAGTAATACTTTGATCGGTATACAAGGCAGAAAAGCTTAATGAATATTTCTGGCTAAATCCTCTTTCGTAGGAAAGAGAGATAGTTCTTGCAATTGGGGAATGAATATCGAGTTTAATGGCGTTCTTGGGTTGGGAAAAACCGGTTAAAGTTTGAAAAATCAACAGAATTCCGAATAACTTGCTTATAACCTGCATATAATTTTCGTTTTGTGAGTCTAAATTTAATGCAACTTCGCATTACAAAATTTCAACATGTCGAAAAAGTTTAAAACCATTTATCTCGCCATAGCGCCTGTTTTGTTTGGATTGAGTTGGTTCATTTCAAACAAGTTGTTTGAACAATTTATGAGTGACAAGGGTACAGTTGATCATCCGGTGACCAACCACAGTATCGCATTTGCCTCTGGCTTCACCTTGGTATATATTCTTATCTTTTTCGTGATGCTAGATTTGTATCCAACAAAAAAAACAGCGTAATTTTTACTTTGTAATTCCTTTACAAAGTGATATTAGAAAATTTGAAAAACACAAACGATAAATAACTACTAAAAAGATCAAACATGAGTGAAGTAAACAAAGACAAGTTAAAGGCTCTTCAGTTGACCATGGATAAATTGGAAAAGACATATGGTAAGGGGGCTGTTATGAAATTAGGTGATTCCGCCATTGAGGCTGTTGAGGTCATTCCAAGTGGTTCATTGGGCTTGGATTTGGCACTCGGAATTGGGGGTTATCCGAAAGGTAGAATAGTGGAAATCTATGGTCCTGAATCATCAGGTAAAACCACCTTGGCCATTCATGCAATTGCTGAATGTCAGAAGCGCGGTGGTATTGCCGCTATCATTGATGCTGAACATGCCTTTGATAAGTTTTATGCTGAGGCGTTGGGAGTAGACACTGAAAACTTATTGATTGCTCAGCCAGATCACGGAGAACAAGGGTTAGAGATTGCAGATAATTTAATTCGTTCCGGTGCCATTGATTTGATTGTTATTGACTCTGTAGCTGCGTTAACGCCGAGGTCAGAAATTGAAGGGGAAATGGGCGACTCGAACGTAGGTGTGCAAGCGAGGTTAATGTCGAAAGCGTTGAGAAAATTAACGGGTACCATTAGTAAGACAGGATGTTGCTGCATCTTTATTAACCAATTGCGAGAGAAAATTGGAGTCATGTTCGGTAATCCCGAAACAACAACAGGTGGTAATGCATTGAAATTCTATGCTTCTATTCGACTAGATATTCGCAGGTCTGCTCAGTTGAAAGATGGTGAGAATGCAATTGGAAATCACACCAAAGTGAAGGTGGTAAAGAATAAAGTTGCACCTCCGTTTAGAACTACTGAATTCGACATCATGTATGGACAGGGTATAAGTCGTGTAGGCGAAATACTAGACATGGGTGTTGAATTGAATGTGGTGAAGAAGAGTGGATCTTGGTTTTCATATGGTGAAACGAAATTGGGACAAGGTCGTGACGCTGTAAAACAATTGCTTGATGATAATCCAGAATTGATGGAGGAAATTGAAACTAAAGTGAAGGAAGCCATTGCTGCGAAGAATGCATAATCGCTTTCATTGGGAACTAAAAAGAGGAACCATCGGTTCCTCTTTTTTTATTTCAAGAAGTAATATCCATTACTTTATGTATCTCCAATCGTGATTGTTCTTGATGCCTTTCAACGAATGATAGATTAATTGAATCACTGCTTCCACATCGTCTTTCGCAACCATTTCAACTGTTGTGTGCATGTAGCGCAACGGCAGTGAAATTAAAGCGCTCGCAACTCCAGCATTGCTGTAAGCAAACGCATCAGTGTCTGTTCCCGTAGCACGATAAACGGCTGCACGCTGAATATTTATCTTGTTTTTCTCTGCAGTAGAAATAATGTGCTTTAATAAATTATTTTGAACAGCAGGACCGTAACTTACCACAGGGCCTTTCCCACAAGACAAATCGCCATTCGCAATTTTATTCATCATTGGGGTTTGCGTATCATGACAAACATCTGTTACAATGGCTACATCTGGATTAATGCGATGCGCAATCATTTCAGCGCCGCGCAAGCCAATTTCTTCTTGAACCGAATTGGTGAAATACACACCAAAAGGAAGTTTGTCTTTGTTTTCTTTTAGCATACGCGCAACTTCTGCAATCATGAATCCACCAATACGGTTGTCAAGCGCACGTCCTAAATAATATCGGTCATTCAATACCATAAACTCATCTTCGAAAGTGGCAACGCAGCCGACGTGAATGCCCATTGCTTCAACCTCGTCTTTCGTTCTTGCTCCAACATCCAAGAAAATATTTTTCATGGAAGGAGTCTCTTCTTTTTCTTGACGCACGTGTATGGCGGGCCATCCGAATACGCCTTTGACTAAACCTTTTGCTGTTTGAATATTTACACGCATAGAGGGAGCAATCATGTGATCGCTTCCGCCGTTGCGACGCAAATAGATGAATCCGTCTGGAGTTATGTAATGCACAAACCACGAAATTTCATCGGCATGGGCTTCAACAACTACCTTGTATTTCGCATCTGGATTAATCACACCCACCACAGTTCCGTAGGTGTCTACGATGTGTGTGTCTATGTATGGACGAATGTAGTCTAACCACATTTGCTGTCCGGGAGTTTCGAATCCGGTAGGAGCAATGTTGTTAATGTATTTTTCAAGGAACTCGTGACTTTTTGCATTCAGGATGCTCTTCGATTTTTTTGTAGCGGGTGCTTTTGTTTTCTTTGCCATGACAATTGATATTGTTTCAAAAATAGATATAGAAAGGTCGAATGAATTTATACCACGAAAATAGTTTGAACAATACGGCGGTGAACAATTGCAAGAACCGAGAATTGGTCCAAACGGCAGATGGTTCATTTACCTTATTTATTCCGGAAGTTGAAGAGACATATCATAGTAAACACGGTGCGGTTCAAGAATCGATGCACGTATTTATTGAAAACGGATTGAAGGCTTGTAACAAAGAGGCCACCCGCATTTTGGAAGTCGGATTGGGAACTGGATTGAACGCGTCGTTAACGCTTCAACATGCCAAAGGAATGGTCTCTTATTGCGCATTGGAACCTTATCCGTTGTCGAAGGAAATCTTAGAAGAGCTTTCGGCGAATAAATCGGATCAGTTGGAAATGAAATTTCATTTGTCAGCACCGAACGAGTGGATTTCGATCCATGAACAATTTTCCTTTGCGCGAATGGAAGTGGGGTTGGAAGCATTTCAGTCGGAAGAAAAATTCGATTTGATTTATTACGATGCTTTTGGTCCAAGGGTAGAGCCAGGTTTATGGACATTGGAGCGCATGCAGCAGTGTTATGATTTGCTGAATGAAGGAGGAGTCTTCGTTACGTATTGTGCGAAGGGAGAAGTGCGTCGGAATTTGCAAGCGGCCGGATTTGTAGTGGAGAGGTTGGCAGGTCCTCCCGGCAAGCGCGAAATGCTTCGCGCAAAAAGGTAAGAAGAGGGCATTCGTCATCGACATCATTTCCTTC
>CAYSEX010000024.1:0-29864 GCA_964430305.1 uncultured Chryseobacterium sp. | reverse complement strand
CTTTACCCAGTGCTGGGTCTCCAAAGGCTGACCATGGAGCAACTCCTGTTAACACGTGGCCAAAAAGAATATATAAAATGGTACAAACCACCAATGAACCTAATATACCAATAGGCATATCGCGCTTTGGATTCTTTGCTTCCTGAGCTGCGGTTGAAACTGCATCGAAACCTATAAAGGCAAAAAATACAATGGCTGCGCCACCAAGAACGCCCCCCCAACCCCACTCGAAGAAACCTTCATGATCTTTTACTCCTTCAGGGATAAGATAAGGCTCGTAATGGCTTCCATCTATATACTGCCAACCAATGACAATGAACACAAGTACAATGGCCACTTTTAAGAAAACAATGATGGCATTCACGAAAGCCGATTCTTTGGTTCCCTTAATGAGAAGAAGTGTCAAAGCCAGTAGTATGACCAATGCGGGAGCATTGATAATTCCAGATGCTGTGTGTACTTGTTGTGATAACTCTGGACCAAGTTTACCGATTTGTTCGGCAGATAGTACCAAATTTCCGTGGTGCAATGACTTCCCTGCATCAAGCAAAGTAGCTGCTGAGTTAGCCGCTTCACCGCTTAGGTATGAAATACTCTCGAAGGGGGAGTGACACCATTCATAGGGTATGGCGCCACCGAGTAAGTTATTTAAATATTCGCTCCATGCAATGGAAACTGTTGCAGCACCCAGGGCATATTCCATTACCAATGCCCATCCAATGATCCAAGCAACAAGTTCTCCCATGGTTACGAAAGAATAAGCATATGCGCTTCCTGAAATGGGAATCATAGCCGCAAACTCTGCGTAGCATAAGCCGGCAAAGGCGCAACCAATGGCTGCAACAATAAACGAAATGGTTACGCCATTTCCTGCAGCCTCAGCAGCGGCTGCAGCTGTTCGAACGAACAGGCCGGCCCCAATGATGGCTCCAATTCCAAGTGCAACTAACTGAAATGCTCCAAGCGATCGCTTCAATGAATGCTCACCGCCCTCTGCCTCACTCATGATAGATGTGAGATCTTTTTTCCTCCAAATTGACATACGTTGTGGTTTAGGTATAGCCACAAATATAAAACAATCGAACAAACATCATAGATATTGGTTTAAGTAGTAAATAAGAAGACATGAAAGATTTACTGATAGAAATTGAAGAACAAGGCAATGAACACGTAATGACCAGCGTGGAAACGCCTCTGCGTGAAGATGCATTTCTTTTGAACGATACTGAAAAAATTGCCCTCATAGAAGATAAATTCCGAGACATCATGAATATTCTTGGGCTAGACTTAACCGACGACTCACTTCGAGGCACACCCTATCGTGTAGCTAAAATGTATGTCCAAGAAATTTTTTCTGGCCTAAGCCCCGAAAACAAACCCGACATCAAGCTCTTTGAAAATAAATACCAATACAAAGAGATGCTGGTTGAAAAGAATATCACCTTCTTTTCCAACTGCGAACACCACTTTGTGCCCATCATGGGAAAAGCGCACATTGCCTACATCTCAAATGGAAAAGTCATTGGACTTTCCAAATTGAATCGCATTGTTCAATACTTCGCTAAGCGCCCGCAAGTTCAAGAGCGTTTAACCATTCAAATTGCCAATGAACTGAAAAATGTTTTAGGCACTGAAGATGTGGCTGTACTTATTGATGCCACCCACTTGTGTGTAAGCTCAAGAGGGGTTCAAGATATCAATAGTTCTACTGTAACCGCTTCATACGGTGGTGCATTCCAAACCGAATCAAAACAAGCCGAATTCCTGAAATACGTTCAACTTTAAGTCACATGAAAAATTTTTTAGTTATTGGCGGAAGCCGAGGAATTGGTCAAGCGCTTGTGCATCTTTTGCAAGAGGCCGGACATCATGTATATAGCACCGATAGAACTTCTTATACCGCAGGCGGAGATACCTTGCCTATTCCAAGCGATGTTGTTTTAGATGGTATTGCCTATTGCCCCGGAAGCATTCAATTGGTACCGTTCACCCGTATTTCTGAAAGTATGTTCAACGAGGAGATGCATTTAAACACCTACGGCGCATTGAAGGCCGTTCAATTGGCATTGCCACATCTGAAAAAAGCTGATCAATCAAGCATCGTTTTTTTTAGCACTGTTGCCGTTCAAACCGGGATGCCCTTTCATGCTTCGGTGGCCATGACCAAAGGAGCCATCGAAGGATTAACAAGATCATTGGCCGCTGAGCTAGCTCCAAAAATTCGTGTTAACGCCATTGCTCCCTCATTAACGGAGACAAACCTCGCAGAAAAATTCATCAATACACCGGAAAAAATAGAGGCCTCAGGCAAACGCCATCCTTTGAATAGAATTGGACAATCAAATGACATTGCAGCTATGGCCAAATTTTTACTTGACTCAGAGAGTAGTTGGATTACCGGTCAAATCATACACGTGAACGGAGGAATTGGACAATTGAAAATGTTGTAACTCTTAAAATCAAGTGTACTTTCGCATTTGATTTTAATTGTATGGCATTAATTGAAGAAATGAATAAGAACGGCAATTGGCTGTTCAGATGGAGAAGTTTTTTACCTCTAGCGCTCTATGCTTTAGCCGCCCTTGTTATTTGGTTCGAATTGGACACAGACCACCCCCTTTTTAACCAGAACTGGGCAATTGTATGTTTAAGTGTAGCCATGTTCGGGCAAGTTATTCGAGCAATTACCATTGGATTCACTCCAAAAGGAACCAGTGGTCGAAATACCAAAGAAGGGCAAGTGGCAGAAGTGCTCAATCACACAGGCATATATAGTGTTGTGCGTCACCCCTTATATCTTGGTAATTTCTTCATGTGGTTGGGAATAATCATGTATGTGGGAAATTGGTGGTTCACCTTAACCTGCTCATTGTTGTTTTGGGTGTATTATGAGCGAATCATGTTTGCAGAAGAATTCTTTCTTAGAAACAAGTTTGGAAGCACTTATTTGAATTGGGCTGAAAAAACACCTGCCTTTTTACCTGCCATTTGGAACTGGAAATCGGCACATGTTACTTTCTCTTTGCGCAATGTTTTGAAAAGAGAATACAACGGGTTCTTCGCTGTGTTTTTATCTTTTGCCTTACTAGACGCTTTGAAGAACTACGTTCACATTGGCTATTTCAATTGGCAAGACCATCTGAGTGCATTTTGGACCAAGGCGCTCATAGCTGCATTTGTTGTGTTCATTGTACTTCGCAGCTTAAAAAAATACACCCGTGTTTTGAATGTAGCTGGTCGCGAATACAACGTTGAAGAGTGAAGACACTTTTTCTCATTCGGCACGCAGAGGCGCAGGATTTATTTGACTTGCCCGATTCATTTCGAGGATTAACCAAAAGAGGAAGCGCACAAGCCAATGAAATGGGAATGCTGTTCAATTCTCTACCCACATATTGGATTGTGAGTCCTGCCGTTCGCACATATGCCACCGCGCACATATTCGCTTCGCATCAAAAAAACACGCCTCAGATTCATCTTCTTCCAACTTTGTACATGAGCAGTGGCAGTGCTTATTTAGATTGCATTTTCGCGCTTCCAACAGAAATAGATGCAGCAGTGCTTGTAGGGCACAACCCAAGCATCTCTGAATTACATTATTTCCTGACCAAAGAAGCCATTTCATTTAAAAAGGGATGCGTGGCTGAAATACAATTTGATGCAACAGACTGGGTATCACTTGCTCAATGTGTTGGTCAACATATTTCGTTAAAAGTTCCAACCGTTTAAGTTGCAACGAGCCTTGTCTTTGCACTAACTTTGTATCCCGTTATGCAAAAAAAGGCAACGGGTTCTGCGAAAAGAACAAAATACATCTTTGTTACAGGCGGGGTAACAAGCTCACTAGGAAAGGGAATTATATCAGCTTCATTAGCTAAACTCTTGCAATCAAGAGGTTTCTCAGTTACCATTCAGAAATTAGATCCTTACATCAATATTGATCCTGGAACACTGAATCCGTATGAACACGGCGAATGTTTTGTGACCGAAGATGGCGCTGAAACCGACTTGGATTTGGGACATTATGAGCGTTTTTTAAATGTTCCTACCTCACAAGCCAATAACATTACAACAGGTCGCATCTACCAAAGTGTCATTGAAAAAGAACGCCGGGGAGAATACTTAGGAAAAACCGTTCAAATTATTCCTCACATTACCGATGAAATAAAGCGATGCATTCAAATTTTGGGAAATCTGCACAATTTCGATGTTGTCATTACAGAAATTGGCGGTACCGTGGGCGACATTGAATCGTTGCCATATATTGAATCTGTGCGTCAATTAATGTGGGAATTTGAAGATGATTGCATCAATGTGCATTTAACCTTGGTTCCTTATTTGGCCGCAGCGGGTGAATTGAAAACAAAACCCACCCAGCACAGTGTTAAAATGCTTTTAGAGAATGGCGTTCAACCGGATATCTTGGTTTGTAGAACCGAGCATGAATTGGGGACTGCACTTCGAAATAAGATTGCGAAATTCTGCAATGTTTCCTCAGATGCGGTGATACAGAGCATTGATGCCGACACCATTTATGAAGTTCCGTTGTTGATGCAAAAAGAAAAGCTAGATGAGGTTGTACTTCGAAAGTTGCAATTGAAATCGAAAACTAAATTGGATCTAAAAAAATGGGAGCAATTCCTGTTCAAACTTAAAAATCCAAAGAAAGAAGTCCATGTTGGTTTGGTAGGAAAATATGTAGAGTTGAAAGATGCCTACAAAAGTATTGCTGAGGCATTCATACATGCAGGAACAAGTATTGATTGTAAAGTCAATATTCATTGGATCCATTCAGAAGAAATATTCGCGAAAAATGTTGCTTCAAAGTTGAGTAATTTAGACGGTATACTTGTAGCTCCGGGATTTGGATCACGCGGTATTGATGGAAAAATAGAGGCCATAAAGTTTGCTCGTGAAAAACAAATTCCATTCTTCGGTATTTGCCTAGGCATGCAAATAGCAACCATAGAATTTGCTAGAAACGTTTTAGGTTTTAAAGATGCACATAGTACTGAAATGAAAGCCTATACGAAACACCCGGTCATATGCTTAATGGAAGAACAGAAGAGTATAGTCAATAAAGGCGGAACAATGCGCCTTGGTAGCTATCCCTGCGCGCTGAAAAAAGGAAGTAAAGCATACAAAGCATACGGAAAGGTCAATGTTGAAGAAAGACACAGACATCGTTTTGAATTCAACAATGAGTACAAAGAAGCGTTTGAAAAAGCAGGTATGAAGTGCGTGGGTACCAATCCGAAAAGTGGTTTGGTTGAAATTATTGAATTGGAAAATCACCCTTTCTTCGTTGCTTCACAATTCCATCCGGAATACAAAAGCACGGTTATGAATCCGCACCCGCTATTTGTAGGGTTCTTGAAAGCTTGTGCCCAAGGTTAGTGAATAAAGGTAAATTGTAAGACCTCAGTTTTCTTTCCGTCTGGATTTGAGCAAAAGACATAGTATATTCCTGAAGCTGGTCTATTGCCCGCTGCGTCTTTACCATTCCAAAATGCTCTTCCTCCTTGACTAGTTCCTTGATACACCACATTTCCAGCAGTATCGGTAATTCGAATAGTTGAGTTATAAGCCAAACCATCCACTGTAATATTTCCGTCATAGTTAGGTTCAACAGGATTAGGGAACACACGAACACCTTCCATTGCTTGGTCAAAGTTTGTGGCTGTTGAAAAATAAGAGAGCATACCACTTTCAGTGGCAATATATACTTCTCCGTTCGAATGATTTATTGCAATGTCTGAGATTGAATTTGAAAGAAGTGGGCTATTCTCGGCGGTATAGTGCGCTAGTTGCTGCAGGCCATCTGCGCTAAACAGAAATACTCCGCTGCTTTTTGTGCCAACCCATTTTCTATTTCCTCCATCAATCTCAATAGCTGTAATGGATTCTGTTCCCAATAACTCCTGTACATTTCCGTCTTGCGTAATGAGTATAGGTTCGGCGTCTAGTGGGTCATCTGAAAACAAACTACTCTGCGAATAAAATATAGAAAGCCCTTGCACTGTTCCAACCCACAACTCCCCATCTAAATCTTCAATCATACAAAGAACATCTTTTGAAGCTAAACCGCCTGACCCATCCGCTTCAGAGAGTAGTCTGTAATTGTCATCACTGGTGTTACTCACAGTGCCATTGTCATCAAAAGCTAAAATTCCTCTTCCACTAACAATAGCGAAAAGATAACCTTCACGTGACGCCACAACATCTGTTAACCAATCATCATTCGTTAGAAAAGAATTAAATCCAAAAGAATAAAAATTTCCTGCTCGATCCATAGCCTGCAGGGGCTTATTCGCGTAGCTGTTCGTAAACCACAAAATGCCCTGTTCATCGTAGGCCATTCCTCCAACACCTGTCCAACCAGGAGCCCATGCAAATCCACTTCCTTCCAAGGTGCTATTATTCGTTTCCACATTGAAAATAGAAACTGAACCGTTCAATTTGTAATCTATTAGCCCTTCTTCCCAAGAACCAAAGTTCACATGTGTATTGTCTAATGGATCAATGGCCACTGATACAACATCTGAGACTCCGGGGGTTTGATTCACTCCTGAAAATGATTTTTCAGTCCAACTTTCACCAACACGACCTGAGACAATTCCTTGCCTCCAAAAATTTCCGCCGTATGGAAAAAGTCCTCCATGAGCCACCCACAAATTATTATCATAGGCTGTCATTCTTCGTACCTCGGCACTTGCTGGCCCCTCGGGTTTAACTGTAAACTCCTCTCCGTTCGCTTTTTTTGCAACAAGTCCTCTGTTTTTGTCAGCCACCCATAGGGTGTTGTTTTTATCGCGAACAACCATGTTCGGAACCAGTTCACCGCCGTCTAAAGTTGACGTATTCATGGCCTCATAAAGCAACGCATCATACACCTGAATGGCCCATTCGCCGGGTATACACAGATAATTCTCATTGCTCCACAAGCGCTTGTATCGCATGGTTTGAAATTCAGCGAAGACACTCCATGAGCCACTTGTTAAGTCATAACGCCAAATGACATCATTGGTATCTGTTTCATAATGCACGAAAAGGCTCTCTTGAAAATATTCAGCATCTACAACACGGCCCGTACCTTGCCAATCCGTAACGGTAGTCCAATTCTGAAAATTTGCAAGGAACGGATCATTGACATTGGCCTTTTTCACGTCTTCACTTCCAACCACATAAATTTCATTATTCATGACGAAAACATCATTGATTTTGTCTTGCTGGCCATTGGCTCCAAGGAAATAGGTTGATTTAACTTCTAATGCGAAGGGGTCAATGACAACCACTCCAAAACCGCAACTGAGGTAAACCAAATCGCCATATGAAAAAACGTCGTAAACCGCTTTGTCACCAACTAAGTTGCTCAGTTTAATATCTGGTAAATTAATGGTTCTGTCTCGAAAAAGAAAGTCCACATTTCCGTTTCTATATCCAACAACCACGGCGTCTACTGGATCATTAAATTCCATAGATGTAATATCCACATCTGAAAGTCGATTGATTTTATTCCATCGTTCAATTTCGCCGGTGGTGGGCTCATAGGTGAAGACGCCAAAGGGTGTTGCTCCGTATACTGTTCGTTCGTGGTCGAAACAAACATCTACAACATGACCATAAGGCAAATGATCACGCCATGTTCCAACACTGTATTGACCAATAGCTTGGTGAACGGAGAGCAATACAAGTATGACGCCTACAATGAAATTTCGCATGGGATAAAAATACGCACTCCACAACGAACAATAAGCAGGTATATTGTATTTTCCAAACAAGACATTGCATCAACCGCTTCTCATCAATCCGCAACCGAAAATGGAATTCATTAAAAAAAATGAAATTAAAAAACGAAATTCCAATAACTAAATCCGAAAGCCATGGGAAACGTAGCATCTGACCAATTGTTCATACTCATACAAAGCATGAGTAAATCTGAGAAGCGTTATTTCAAATTACAACCGCACCAAGAAGAAGGCAATCACCGTGTGTTATTTGATGCAATTGAAAAACAGACACAATACAACGAGCAAAAATTAATTGAAGCTTTGGAAGGTACTGGAATTGAAAACACCTTGTCACTATCTAAAAATAGACTGTACCATGTGTTATTGAAATCACTGGCATCTTTCCATGCGAAGTCTGACCCCAATGCTGAATTATATAGACTTATTCAGAGTATTGATATTCTTTTAAAACGTGATCTCGCAGATCAAGCTCACAAACTCTTGCATTCCGCCTACAAATTGGCTGAAAAAAATGAAATCATTCATTTACTTCCAGAACTTTTTCGTCTAGAAGAAAAATGCATTGATCTTTTGGCTGTCATGCAAAATGAACGTCAAACGCTTTTGTTCAACCTCGAGATCAAACGCGAAAAACATTTGCAACTGTTATCGCAAATCAATGCCGTGGGTCTGCATAAAGCGGAAATGATGAACGAGCATTTTCACAACGGACAAGCCCGAAACTCTGCGGCTTTAGAGAAAATTGAAAAAATTCAATATGCCATTCAGAATGCTCTCACAGATTCTACAGAAGCTACTATTAAGAAACATCAAGTTCAAGGGTTAATTTATTTGGAAATGGGAAATAGATTGGCCGCACTTGAAGAATTGAATGGTATCTTATCTCTTTTACCAGCAGATTCCAAAGAGCGAATTTATGCCACTACACTGGCCAATAAAGCTGTACTTCAAGCTCAGTTGGAATTGATTAACGACGCCTATGAAACATTAGAACACTTGGAGAAAGCGGGAAACTTCATGTTATATGCGAGCAGTTTTTTAACGGTTTGTATTCAATTGAATTTAACAGACCGCGCATGGAACGCTATTCAAGATTGGAATGAAAATCAGTTGTTGCAATTTGAACTATCACATATTCGCGGTGCTCACTTGCTATTCCAATCAGCCGTAGTGGCATTTTCAAAAGGTGAATTCAAATTGGCTGAAAAATTCACGTATCGCATTATCCAAGATTTTCCGCAAGAGGAAGGTCTTCATTTATTGAGTATTTCTCAATTGTTTTACCTGGTCATTCAAATTGAATTAAAAAATGAACGCTTCATTCCCTATGCGCTGCGAAACGTTCAACGTTTTCTTCAAACCAGACAACGTGAATTTGAACCTGAGAAAAAATTACTTCAATTTGTCAATGAACTATTAAAGAAAAGAAAATCCATAGGAGCAAATAATCCTTGGACCTGGCTTGCACATGAGTTGCGACTCATTAAACAAACAGACCCGCGCTTCTTTCAATACTTCAACTTTTTGGATTGGGCTGAAGGGAAGAGTTTACAACGTTTGTAACTACCTTTGATTTATGCAAAGCATTGTTCAATTCTTTGAAAATTTATATTCCGTGCATCCGACCTACGGACATGTTTTTGCTGCGCTTATAGCTACAACCTTCACATGGCTTGTGACTGCTGCGGGGGCCGCTTTGGTCTTTGTGGTGAAAGATTTGAATAGACGGGCGCTTGACGGTATGTTAGGCTTCACCGGAGGGGTTATGATTGCTGCGAGCTTTTGGTCTTTGCTTTCTCCTGCGATAGAAATGAGTCCCGGAGAAGGCTTTGTAAAAGCATTTCCAGCCGCCATTGGTTTTGCATGCGGTGCATTATTCCTTTTTGCCTTAGACAAATTTCTTCCGCATTTGCACATCAATTTCCCGCAAGAAAAAACAGAAGGTGTGCAAACCAAATGGAATAAAACCATTCTCTTGGTTTTGGCAATTACGTTACACAACATTCCCGAAGGACTTGCGGTAGGTGTATTGTTTGGTGGTGTAGCAGCAGGAATTCCGGAAGCAAGTATTGGTGGTGCCATTGCATTGGCTATTGGAATTGGCCTACAAAATTTCCCGGAAGGCATCGCCGTTTCTTTTCCCCTTCGACGAATGGGGCTGTCACGTAAAAAAAGTTTTTGGTATGGTCAACTCAGCGCAATTGTAGAACCCTTAGCTGGAGTAATTGGTGCTCTTGCCGTGCTTTCTATGACTGCGTTTTTACCTTATGCCCTTGCCTTTGCCGCAGGAGCCATGATCTATGTAGTTGTTGAAGAGGTAATTCCTGAAACACAACAAGACAAGTATACCGATGTTGCTACATTGGGTCTCATAGCCGGATTCATTGTTATGATGCTACTTGACGTTGGACTTGGATAACTTCCTACATCAATTCTTGAAACTGAATACCATCAAAATTGCCTGAAGACATCATGAGTAAATTGGTGTTTTCATACGATTTCGACTTCAGGAAATGAAGTAGTTCATTGGTATTTGTTATGACCTTAACCTTGTCTGATCCGAATGCAGCCTGTACCTCCGAAGCAGCAATGGGGGGAAGTTTTTTGTGTTGAAGCGTGTGTTCATTGAAATAGACAATTGCCTCATCTGCTGCGTCCATGGCGCCAGCATATTGATTCAAAAAATCTTTATTCAAACTCGAGAAAGTATGCAACTCCATACATGCAATGAGCTTTCTATTTGGAAACTGAGCCTTCAACGCTTGGGTTGTTGCCTTCAACTTGGAAGGTGCGTGTGCAAAATCTTTATAGCACGCCGAATCATCTGTTTTCTTAACCAATTCCAAACGTTTCGAAGCTCCGGTAAAAGACTGAATGCACTCAATGAAATCCAGTTCTGACACACCCAATTTTTTACATACTTTAAAAGCTGCATTGACATTCTGTAAATTGTGATCTCCAAAAATTTCTAACGGATAACAGCCATTTTCATAGATCAAAGAAGTAATGCCATTTTCAACCTGATTCGGGAAAATTCCGTAAGCTATTTTTTCAATATCAGCGCGAGATTGAAGCGCCACATTTTTCACTTCTGTATCCAGTTCGCAATAGATTAAAGTTCCTTCTGAAACGATCTTATCTGTGAAGATTTTAAATTGATCTACATAGGTTTCAAAAGTTGGAAATACATTGATATGATCCCAAGCTATACCGCTAATTACGGCAATTGTGGGTGCATACAGATGAAATTTAGGTCGAAGATCAGTAGGTGAAGACAAGTACTCATCGCCTTCAATGATGGCAATTTTCGCTTCTTCCGTAAATTTCACCATACAGTCGAATCCTTGCAGTTGTGCACCCACCATGTAATCTACATTGATGTTGAGTTGACCAAGCACATGCAGAATCATACTAGTGATGCTTGTTTTCCCGTGACTTCCACCAATGACTACTCTTATTTTATCTTTCGCTTGTTCGTGAATATATTCAGGATAAGAGTAAATTCTTAATCCCAAAGCTTGAGCTTTCAGAAGTTCCGGATTGTCTTTTCGAGCATGCATTCCCACAATAACAGCATCGAGACCGGCGTGAATACGCTCATCATTCCATCCCATTTCAGTTGGAAGCAATCCGTTATTTAATAATCGTGTCTTACTGGGTTCAAAAATCTCATCATCGCTACCCGTTACAACATATCCTTTTCTGTGCAGAGCAATGGCCATATTGTGCATGGCACTTCCGCCAATGGCAATTAAATGAACTTGTTTATTCATAACACGAAAATCGGAACGGATTGTCTGATTCATAATTTCCTACTAAAATGTTATTCATAATTCGCTGTTGAGTGTAAATTCACTAAAAAAAAAAGCATGACTCTAAAAACAGGGTTGGAACCTGGTTCACTCATATACGTTGGTCAGGAACGATCACACCCGTGCACCATTGACATTTGGAGATTTAATCATCAAGAAGCATCACACCAAGAGAATGTTACCATTTCTGAGCTACCCGAAGCGAGAAAAGATGGTGATGTATATTGGATCAATGTTCAGGGGGTTCACGATGCTCAAATAATTCAAGGAATTGGTCACCACTTCGGTATTCACAATTTGCTTTTAGAAGATATCATGAATACAACAGGTCGTCCGAAAATGGAATTAGACGAAACCTGCACATTCATTTGCGGAAAAATGCTTGAACCAGAGGCTTCATCAGGGGTTAAAAAAAGATTCCCGACTCCTGAGCACTTCAGTATTTTATTGATACAAAATGTGGTTGTGTTATTTCAAGAGACTGGTGCAGATACCTTCCAAAACATTCGTGAGCGGATTGAACATGATCGTGGACGGGTGAGAAAAAAGAACTCTGAGTATTTGGTCTATCTCTTACTCGATAACATGATTGATAATTACATGGCGTTAGGTGCTCGATTAACGGAGGAAGTAGAAATTTTAGAAAAGGTAGTTATACAGCGACCGCGAAGAAATTTTATTGAATTGGCGCTCTCCCTGAAAAAACGCATTCGTGAGTATAAGCGCAATCTTGATCCCTTGAATGAAGCCGTGAAACGCATGCAACATGAGTTATCACAAGAAAACTCAAAATACTTCCGTGATTTATATGACCACATTTTACACGAGACAGATAATATTCACAATTTAAATGAGGAGTTAGATGCATTAATGGACATTTACCACGGTAACTTGAGTCAAAAAACCAATGACACCATGCGCACACTTACTGTGGTGAGTAGCATTTTTGTTCCATTGACTTTCATTGTTGGCGTATATGGAATGAACTTCGAGAATATGCCAGAGTTACATTGGGAAAATGGCTATGTTTACGTTTGGATGCTTATGCTTGCCGTTGCAGTGGGAATGCTCTTTTTTTCAATTCGAAAGAAATGGCTCTAAACCTGCCTATGTTCGGTTAGTTTGAATTAAAATTGCAAAACATTTTTTTGAGTACGTTAACGAATGAAAACCAAATACAAAGACCTAATTGACCAAACGTTTGAATGGCCACAAGAAGAATTTCAATTGGACGGAAATGAGCTTCAATTTCATGGTGTGCCCATGATGGAATTGGTCAAAAAATTTGGATCACCTTTGAAGTTTACTTATTTACCCAAAATCTCAGAAAATATTCAACGTGCGAAGGAATGGTTTTCAAAAGGAATTCAAGAAGTGGGTTACGAAGGAAATTACCATTACTGCTATTGCACAAAAAGCTCGCACTTCCGATATGTCTTAGAAGAAGTTTTAAAAAACGATGTACATCTTGAAACTTCTTCCGCTTATGATATTGATTTAATTCGCAGACTGTATACGCTCAAGAAAATCAACAAAACACAAACCATTGTCTGCAATGGCTTCAAAAAAGAAGAATACGTGCAGCGCATTTTGGATCTAAAAGAAAGTGGTTTTGAAAATATCATTCCCGTCATTGACAACGGATATGAGTTGAATGTATTTAAAGAACGCGCAACTTCGGCATTGAATATTGGAATTCGCATTGCGAGTGAGGAAGAACCGAAATTTGAATTTTACACCTCACGTCTTGGAATAGGATACCGAAACATTACGAAGTTTTATAAGAAGGTCATTCAAGAAGACCCGAATTTAAAATTGAAAATGCTTCACTTTTTCATCAATAGCGGCATCAAAGACAACGCATACTATTGGAATGAATTGGTAAAATGTCTTAAGGTTTATTGCGAGCTTCGAGAAATTTGTCCAACATTGGACAGCTTGAATATTGGCGGAGGATTTCCAATAAAAACGAGTCTTGCATACGACTATGACTACCAGTATATGGTCACTGAAATTCTACGTCAGATTAAGTTAGCTTGTGAAGATGCTGGTGTTCCCGTTCCACACATATACACTGAATTTGGTTCTTTTACTGTGGGTGAAAGTGGTGGATCTATTTATAAAATTCTGTATCAGAAAGAACAAAATGACCGTGAGAAGTGGAATATGATTGATTCATCTTTCATGACCACCTTACCAGATACATGGGCCATTAACAAGCGATTCATAATGCTTCCCTTGAATAATTGGGATGAAGTATATGAACGCGTTTTCCTCGGCGGTTTAACATGTGATAGTGACGACTATTACAACAGTGAACAGCACACCAACGCTATTTATTTACCCAAGTACTATCCTGATCAAGACCAATTCATAGGCTTTTTCAATACCGGGGCCTACCAAGAAACATTGGGCGGTTTTGGTGGCATTCATCACTGCCTCATTCCACAACCAAGACACATTCTTATAGAAAAAGACGCAAAAGGCAAATTCAAATTCAAGGAATTTGCTCCAGAACAAAAACCGAAAGACATACTTGAAATTTTAGGTTACTACAATGAATAAAAGAAGTTCATTCATTCATTTGCTCTTGGCCACTGGAGTCCTAAGCATTGCCTTTTGGAATAAGAATTTTTCTATTGATTTAATCAAGAAAATCCCTTATTTGGATTATCTCGCCGAGTCTTTGTTTCGACTGGTAGTTACTTTTCTTATTACCGATATCATACATCAAATCATCAAGGTTTTTTATAACCCTGAGACTAAAGGAAAGCGAGATAATTTTCTATCTGGCATAAAACACATTTCTCGAGTGCTTTATGCGGTATACCTCTCTTTACTTTTATTGGCGGTTTTAAATATTTCTTTGGAGAAAGCCATGACCACGCTTTCGTTGGTTGCGGCAGCCGTAGTCTTGATTACCAAAGATTACATTTCCAATTTCATTAATGGAATGTACATGACCTTCGC
This sequence comes from uncultured Chryseobacterium sp., assembly GCA_964430305.1. Lineage (GTDB taxonomy): Bacteria > Bacteroidota > Bacteroidia > Flavobacteriales_D > Sanyastnellaceae > CAIZGX01. The sequence goes on along the minus strand of CAYSEX010000024.1, from coordinate 15,331 downwards.
ACGAATCATAAACATTGGTGATGAGGTTCAAATTGGAAATCACAAAGGGAAAATTCAAGACATTACATTGAGTAGTGTTCATTTAATCAATGATGATGACGACTTGATTTATATACCGAACAATGTTTTTTTCGGTAGCGATTTTATCAATTATACTCGTCGTGAAATCAAGAAAATTTCATTAGACTTTGAAGCTGATCTACTGGCTGTTTCTGAAGTATCTGAACTACAAACTGAAATTTGGGAACACATTGCAGATTATCATGCGAACATCATTGAAAACACCATTAACCTCAAGGTAGTTTCTCTGTCTTCGAATGATGTGAAGTTCAAGTTTCAATTCATCATGATTGATGACACCAACAAGCAGCTTGAAAAAATGATAAAGAAAGCCACCATTCGAGCGGTGGTCACTATTCTTCACAATAGAAAAAAAGTTGCGGAATCACTACGCCATTAAATGCATTTGAAATAATCGAAAGGTTCAAGGCACGATTCGCATTTATACAAAGATTTGCAGGCGGTACTTCCAAATTGTGAGATCATGTGCGTATCATATGACTTACATCTGGGGCATTTCACATCTCTCAGTTTTCCCATAAGCAACGCTTTGTCTGAACTTCCCTTTTGCGGCGGTGCTATACCATATGCCTCTAGTTTCATACGCGCTTCATTCGTCATCCAATCGGTGGTCCATGCGGGCGATAAAATGGTCTTTACCTCAAAATGTTGAAGACCTTTTTCTGAAAGTAATTCTGTAATGTCTTGTTCTATGGCATGCATAGCAGGACAACCGCTATAAGTAGGTGTTATGGATACCACCCATTTATCTTGGGCATATGTTACATCTCGAACTATTCCCATTTCAATCACATTCACAACAGGAATCTCGGGGTCTTCCACCTCAGTGAGAAATTGCCAGATGTCTTCAGCTTGAATCATACCTTACAAACAACAATAGCAAGCCAAATGTTTACCACTTAGCATTGGGGTATGCGCGCTGTAGATATTGCATTGGGGTTAAAAGATGCCCCATGTATTCTGTGTGCTTTCCATGTCTGCCACCGCTGTGCATCCAACCGCTTACAGGCATAACAACAGTTGCCTCCAACAAAGTCTTTTGTACTGCACTTTGCCATTCCGAAAGAAGTTTACTGTTGGTTGGAACCACACCCGCTTCCATGAGCTCAGCATCTGCTTCAAAATCCATGAACCATTCACCGGTAAAATTCCAAATGTGATTCACGGCTTGTTGAATGCGGTGGTGACTCTCTTCAGTTCCATCGCCCATGCGTAAAACCCAATCACGCGCATGCTGCACATGATACTTCACTTCTTTCAATGATTTTACTGCATATTCAGCGAGAAATGTGTCTTTTGACTTCGTTAATTCCGACAAATACAACGCATAAAACTCGGCAAATAAATACTGTCTTGCAATGGTAAAAGCATAATCGCCATTCGGCAGCTCCATGGCCAAGAAATTGAAATATTCTCTCTCTGAACGAAGGAACGCATAGTCATCTTCTGATTTACCCGCTCCTTCAATCTCTGCAACACGCTTATAAAGTAACGTTGCTTGACCAATATTGTCTAATGCAAAATTACTCAGAGCAATATCCTCTTCCAAAACGGGACCGTGACCGCACCATTCGGCAAGGCGCTGACCCAAGATGAGCTGATTGTCTGCTAGATGCAGTAAATAGTTTTCTAAAACTCCCATATTACATGTGTCCTATTTGATCTGGTATATCATAAAAAGTTGGATGACGATATACCTTGTCATTGGCTGGATCGAAAAGAATATCTTTTTCTGCAGGTGATGAAGCCGTAATTTCAGAACTTGGAACCACCCAGATACTCACGCCTTCCATTCTTCTGGTATACACATCTCGGGCATTTTCAATTGCCATTTTTGCATCTGCAGCATGCAAACTTCCTACGTGCTTATGTGCCAATCCACTTTTGCTTCGAATAAAGATTTCCCACAAAGGCCAATTTGAAGAACTCATTGTTTTAAAATTAGGTGCAACGAATTTAACGCATGTGATACAGAAATGCATCGCTTTTCGCATGATTTCTATCTTTGTTTGGAAAAATTAATATCAGCTATGTCGAATTCCAATCTTTCCAATGAAGCTTTTAAAGCTCTGTTTCCCGACATCTATGAATCTGCAGCCGTTAATCAAATTCTTGCAACAGCGAAAATGAAGCAGGTAAAACAAGACGATTGGTTGGTTGATATTGGTGACCCCATTGTGTATATGCCTTTGGTTTTAGAAGGGCACTTACGCATTCTACGTGAAGATGAAGACGGGAATGAATTACTGCTTTATTTCATTAAACCGGGAGAAACTTGTGCCATGTCTCTGACCTGTTGCATGGGAAATGCTGTTAGTAATGTTCGGGCTATTGCGGAAGAAGATACACGTGTTTTGATGCTACCCATTCAAGTCATTGATGAATGGACTACCGCGTATCCTTCGTTTAAATCATTCATCTTGAAAACGTATCAAAAAAGATTCGACGAATTGCTTAAGACCATTGATGGAATTGCCTTTCACAATTTAGACGACCGGTTGTTGCAGCTTTTGAAACAAAAGGCAACCAATGAAGACCACGTTGTTATCGCCACACATCACGAATTAGCAACACAACTCAACTCTTCACGAGAAGTTATCTCTCGCATTCTGAAACAAATGGAGAGAAAAGGAAAGATTCAAATGGGAAGAAACAAAATCACATTGCTGAATTAATTTACCACAACCCGAATGCGTTGAATTGTACTATCGCATTTAACCTCCAAAATGTATACACCCGCAGCCAGATGAGTTGTAGAAAAGGTATAGTTTGAATGACATCTCATTTTCCTTTCTAAAACTTCACCAGACAAGTTCAACAACTTGAATGAAAACGTCTCACCATGCATTGAAATACTAATGCTTTCATTCGTTGGGTTCGGATAAACAGTTAAATTTTCGGTGTCATTTTCATTGACTTGAACGATACACGGACCTGCAGAATAATGTGTCACTCCGCCGTAATAAATGGCCTCACAGAAATTGTTGTAGGTTACGTTGTTGCATCCACAAACCGGATCATAAATGGCAATACAATCCACCGCAGGGTTTATCAGTGTGCTGTCAATACACGGATCACCATCGGCGCACGTGAGCAAACATGATTGAATGTCGGAATAAAAAGCTCCACTGTAATCAATACCATTCACCAACCAACTGCAGCCAGAATAAGCGCTACACGATGTACCGTTGAATGCCCAACCCAGCGCCATGTCACAATCACCAAAATCAACTCCACTCACATCTGAACATGCAGGTGCATATTGAATGCATTCCCCCTCTGTATAACTGGTAACTCCGGCATAATTCACAGCAGAACAAAAATTAGGATACGTAATACCATCGCATCCACAAACTGGCAAATAAATTCCGGGACATAATACAGTAGGATCTATTAATGTGGAGTCAATGCACTCAAGAACTATTAACGTATCACCCAAGCACGTTTGGTTACACTCATACGAAGATGTGAAAAAAGAACCACTGTAGTCAATACCATCAGAACCCAAATAACCACAACCACTTAAAGAGACACAACCGCTATCTGTCATAGCGAATCCAAGCGCCATGGCACACATTCCAAAATCAACGCCAACGGGAATTGGATTGCAATTATTTACCCCACATTCGCCGTCTGTATAATCTGTTACTCCGCCAAAATTCAATGCTTCGCATGCATTGCCATAGGTTACACCATCACAACCACAAACCGGCATCCAAATCATTGGACAAATTGCGAAGGGATTGATAAGCGATGGATCTACACATTGCGCTTTAGCTTGGTAACTAAAAACCGAAATAATTATTAACGCTAGTATTTTTTTCATTGAACAAAAATGGACCATAAAAAAACCTCGAACAAATTTATTCGAGGTTTAATTATTTTTTATTACGCACTAGTCGTCATCACCATCATCGGCAATTTCCTCAGCTTCATCCATGTTATCATCTGCATCATCATCCTCTTCATCATCATCTGCACCATCTGCGCCCTTGAATCCATCGAAATCATTCACATCACCATCTGTCTCGGCATTTTCATCTTCTGCAACAGACATGTTTTTATCAATTTTGAAAAGATAAATGGTATCCTCTGTTCGAATTTCAAGTGCTTTGATGTATTCACCTTTCGGTGTTGTGAACGAAACCAAATGTTCATTTTCAAATCCGTTCGGGAATTTCTCTTTTATGAGCGTTGCCTGCTCATCAGTAATTGCGTTGTAGTCTTTGATTACTCTTTTCATGTGCCAAGTATTCTTAGTGATTCAAAAGCCAAGCAAAAATTAATGGAGCCACAATGGTAGCATCACTTTCTATGATGTATTTCGGGGTAGTGATGTCTAATTTACCCCAAGTTATTTTTTCGTTTGGAACCGCTCCGCTGTAGCTACCGTATGATGTGGTGCTGTCTGAAATCTGACAGAAGTATCCCCAGAATGGAATGTCATGCATTTCCATGTCTTGGTATAACATTGGAACCACACAAATTGGAAAATCTCCAGCAATTCCACCACCTATTTGGAAGAAACCAACGCCTTTCCCACTGGAATTTTTCGTATACCAATCGGCCAACCACATCATGTATTCAATACCGCTCTTCATGGTTGTTGGTTGAATTTCCCCTTTGATGCAATAGCTCGCAAAGATGTTTCCCATGGTACTGTCTTCCCAACCTGGAACTATGATTGGCAAGTTTTTTTCAGCAGCAGCAATCATCCAAGAATTCTTCGGATCTATTTGATAGTACTGCTCTAACACGCCGCTTAAAATCATCTTATACATGAACTCATGCGGAAAATAACGCTCACCTTTTGCATTGGCATCGGCCCACAACGCATGAATGTGCTTTTGTAATCTGCGAAATGCTTCTTCTTCTGGAATACAAGTATCGGTAACACGATTCAGACCGCGTTCTAAAAGATCCCATTCTTCTTGCGGAGTAAGATCGCGGTAATTGGGCACACGCTCATAGTGATTGTGTGCTACCAAATTCATTAAGTCTTCTTCCAAGTTTGCACCTGTGCACGAGATGATATCTACTTTGCCTTCACGAATCATTTCAGCAAGTGAAATTCCCAATTCAGCTGTAGACATTGCACCTGCAAGGGTGATCATCATTTTACCACCTTCTACAAGGTGTTGCTCATACCCTTTTGCCGCATCTACAAGAGCAGCAGAATTGAAGTGCAAATAGTTGCGCTCCATGAATTCGCGCATTGTTCCGTATTTTCCCATATCGAGTGCGAAAATGAAACGAATAATTCAAACTTCACAACAAATGAAAAAATTTTTTTTATTCTTTTTTGGGGGGACTGAAAATGGAGGCCTCTGGTTGTTATTTCTGAATCTCTAAAAGTTCATGATCTGAACCATTCATAAGCTTCACGCAATAGGCACTCCACACCAAATTTGGGAGATAATAATCTGTTGAAACAATTTGTGCCATGCTTTGTAATGCCGCATTTTTCCTAGAACTATCATTTCTTCTTGCTTCCCAAGTGCCCGCGTCTGTTCGTGTTCGAACTATAAACCCCCTTCGAACCAAATCTTGAATGGCAGTTTCGTTTTGCAAGGGGTCATTCCTCAACAAAAAAATACAGTTGCGGTTTTGTTCACTACCGTATCCAAAAACTGGAAAATGCGTTGGATTCGTCCAATACAACTTACTTGTTTCTTGATTGAATCCTTCCACAATAAAAATAAACTTCCCACGCACATCATGCAATTTCGGCCAATTCAAAGAATCTATTCTTTGCCTTAAATCTGCGTAATCTCCTTGCATATCTATCGGAGTTACAATGCGGTCTGCCAAAGTTTGAACAATGGTGGTATTGAGTTCGCTCCATGCCACAGAATCAAACAGTGGAGCCTTTTTGAATCCCAAGCGTTGCAGTGCGCGTGAACTATTTCCGGGTCCATCTTCTTTCAATTCAATGTTGACATAGATGGGAAAATGATTGGGATGATTCACACTCCAAGTGCGTAATTGCAACAGGGCTTGTTCAAACGAAAAAACATGCGTTTCAAAATCAATGTCTTTGATGTGTAATATTTTCAATCCGGGTTGACTCAGCAATGGCTCCTTGCACTTCTTCTTCACACCGCGTGCAAAAAAACCAATTTGTCTTTTTCGAAATGCATTGCCTTTTGGATCGGCATAAACATCGAACTCTAACCCTCGAATTTGATGCATGGAAAGTTGCTCTTCGAGCGTGGCATGACCGTATGCAATCATGTCTGGATTATTCTCTTCACCCAGTTGTTTCCGTATTTTATTCAGAAATCGCATCTCTTGTTCAGAGGGTAATTTCTTGTAGCTGTTGTGCGATGCAAGAATTCGAAAATGATTCAACGGAATGGAATCTTGCGCCATTACGTGAATGGAAAGCAAGAGAAATATACTAGGCCACCACTGCTTCATGACGTGCAAATTTGGAAATGATCCATAGACCGAAAAAGGTTATGCATCCGTTCACAATTAAATTTTCCACCCCCATTACATAACCAGAAAACAGCTGCTGACTATACAGCGAGAGTGTGAATGTGATTGCAGGTGCGAGCAAACATACAGCAATGACCCATGGACCAACGCCTTTCAAACTTCTTGTGGTTAAAATTCCAAAGGCAAAAAGCCCAAGCAGCGGACCGTAAGTGTAGCCGGCAATGTCCATGAGTAAATCAACAATGGTTTTCTCATTCAGCCACTTAAAAAACAGCACTATAAAAAAGAACAACGCCGTGAAGGCGAGATGCACCACTTTGCGTTTTTTTGCTTTTTGCTCTTCCGTTTCAGATGAAGATTGAAAGTTCAACACGTCCATGCAAAACGAAGCTGTTAAAGCAGTAATGGCCCCGTCAGCAGAGGGGAATAAGGCAGAGGTTAAGCCAATGATAAAAAGTAAACCCATTACTGGTGGCATGTGATGCATAACAAGATTGGGGAATATTTCATCGCCGCTGTAGAGTGGCTGCACATGCAATTGGTTCATGTAAATGAAAAGCAATGCGCCAAGAAAAAGAAATAAACCAACAACAACTACCATGATTGAACTGAAGAGCATCATGTTGCGTTGTGAATCTTTCAGGTTTGAAACGCTAATGTTTTTTTGCATCATTTCTTGGTCTAGCCCTGTCATGGCAATGGTAATGAATGCGCCACCGAGCAATTGTTTCAAGAAGAATTTTTTATGCATCCAATCGGTATTGAATAAATAACCTAGTCCCAGATCTCCCTTGGCAGTGGTTGTATTTTGAATAGCGGTCCACGCGTTGTTCCATCCACCCAATTGATTCATCACATACATAACACAGGTTATGAGTGCGGCAAGCATAAAAAACGTTTGAAGGGTATCTGTCCAAACAATGGTTTTAACGCCGCCTTTAAATGTATAGGCTAAAATCATGAGCAGGGTTAGCATGGCAGTTACGGCAAAAGGAATTCCCAAAGCTTCCATAACCAACAATTGCAAAACGTTTACAACAAGATACAGGCGCAGTGAAGCTCCCATGGTTCTGGACAACATAAAAAAAGTGGCTCCAAGTGGATAGGCTGGTTTCCCGAAACGGTGATCAAGGTAGGTATAAATTGAAGTAAGATTCAGTCGGTAATAAAGAGGCAACAGAACAAATGCCACTACGAAATATCCGAGAAAAAATCCGAGTGCCAGAGTGAAGTATTGGAAGCCCGCGTTGCTTACTGTTCCGGGCACAGATACAAAAGTGACACCTGAAAGGGAGGTACCTATCATACCAAAAGCAACCAGCAACCAAGACGCGCTCTTATTGGCTTTGAAGTACGAGGCGTTGTTGGCTTTTCTACCGGTAACGTAGGCTACAACATAGAGTAGCGCAAAGTAGATCAGAAGAACAAGGGCTATAGTAAGCGGTGGCATGTTTGAAAGAATTTACCGCAATTAACTTCATTTTTGAAAAGTTGTGAAGGAAAGTTGAAGAGGTTCTTAACAAGAGCGTGTAATTTCGTGGCATGAGTAGTTCATCGAAATGGATAGATGAGGCAGTTGAGCAAATGGGAAGTTTGCCGGGCATAGGTCGAAAAACGGCGATGCGTTTGGTGTTGCATTTGTTGCGTCGTTCCGGTGAGGATATGACTCAGTTTGCACAAGCATTTTTAGATTTGAAAGAGCACGTGCAGTTTTGTTCTGTTTGCAATAACATCAGTGATTCTGAACAATGTGGTATATGTTCCAATGAAATGCGTGACCGCAGTTTAATTTGTGTAGTTCAAGACATTCGTGATGTTATTGCCATTGAGGGCACCGAATATTACCAAGGGGTGTATCATGTTCTTGGTGGATTAATCTCGCCCATGGAGGGCATTGGTCCTGGGGATTTGGAGATTGACAAATTGGTTGAACGCTGTTCGAGTGGAGAAGTATCAGAGCTTATTTTCGCGTTCAATGCCACATTAGAGGGGGAAACCACCTCATTTTACATCTCGAAAAAACTAGCGTCGACCGGAGTTAAATTCAGCAGCATTGCTCGGGGCGTGGCTGTAGGTGGCGAGTTGGAATACACCGATGAGGTTACATTAGGCCGAAGTCTTCAGCATCGCATACCGTATGGGGGGTGAGGTGATTTCAGATTTCCAATCGTGATTTTTAAAAGGCCACGTCGTGAAATTATCAGCCCCCACCTTGCAGTGGGGGCTGGGGATTATTTTATGATTTCAAATTGTTTTATCTCTTCGTCAATTCTGAGCATGTAATGGCCCGTTGCCATTTGATAGAGAGAGATTGGCGTTTGTGTTGAAAGAATTTTTTGTTGGTGTATCAGCTTACCCGTTGCATCATAAATCATCAACTCCTTCCCTACCAAGTTGCTGTTCACTTGCAGTGTCATGTTGGTTGAAGTTGGATTTGGATAGAGAATAAATGCGTTTGCAAGTTCTGCGATGCTGTTGTCAATTTGTCCGTCGCAGTTTTCATCTATGCCATTGCCCGCTAGGTCTTCTGCTGCAGGGTTTATGCTGGCATTGGTATCATCACAGTCGGTGTTGTCAGGTGTGTAGCCTGCTGGTTGCGTACATGCTAAGATGCTTACCGAAGCATTTCCGTAGGTGTCGCCATCGTTGTCTATGAAGTAAACCGTTTGAACGCCTTCGTCTATTTGTCCATCGCAGTTATCGTCAATGGTGTTGCAAGTCTCTGTTGCATTCGGATTGGTGTTACCGTTGGTGTCGTCACAATCGGTGTTGTTCGTTACCCAGCCGGCTCCAGGATTGGTGCAGCTTGTAACGGCGTCTCCGGTTCCGAATCCGTCGTTATCGAAGTCTTGGTAATAGGTGGTGAAGGTGATGCCTTCATCTATTTGTCCATCGCAGTTATCGTCGATGCTATTGCAAATCTCAGTAGCATTCGGATTAATTAACGCGTTTGCGTTGTTGCAATCGCTGTTGTTGGTTACGTATCCAGCACCAAGGTCAACACAACTATTTGTTGCAGCACCAGCTCCGAATCCGTCGTTGTCTAAATCGGCGTAATAGTCAGTGAATGTTAATCCTTCATCAATACTGCTGTTGCAGTTATCATCAATATCGTTGCAGATTTCGTTTGCTGCAGTGTTGATGTTGGCGTTGGTATCGTCGCAGTCGGTGTTGTTGGTAACATATCCTTGTGGTTGAATGCAGGTTGATACAAGTGTCGCAGGATCTCCGAATCCGTCTCCATCTGCATCTGCGAAATAGTCTACGTTTGGAACTGTTGTTACCTCAATTGCAGTGCTTGTAGTACTACATAATGAAGTGTTCGTCACAACTACCGTGTATGATCCACTTGCATTTGCAGTGTAAGATGAAGATGTTGCACCGCTGATTGCAAGAGCGTTGTTGTACCACTGATACGTCAAGCCAGTTCCAGTGTTCGCGTTCAACACCACACTTCCACCTTGACAGAAGGTCGTTGCAGTAGCTGGAGTGATTGTCGCAGTTGGAAGCGCATTCACAGTAACCACCGTCGCGGTGCTTGTTGCTGAACATGCACTAGCATTAGTCACCACAACCGTATAAGATCCACTTGAGTTCGCAGTGTAAGAAGCACTTGTTGCTCCACTAATAATTGCGGCGTTGTTATACCATTGGTATGAAAGTCCAGTTCCTGTATTCGCATTCAATACCACACTTCCACCTTGACAGAAAGTCGTTGCAGTAGCTGGAGTAATCGTCGCATTAGGAAGCGTGTTCACGGTCACAACAGTAGCTGTACTTGTCGCAGAACACGTTGAAGCATTCGTCACAACAACCGTATACGACCCACTTGCGTTCGCAGTGTAAGAAGCACTTGTTACTCCACTAATAATTGCGGCGTTGTTGTACCATTGATAAGAAAGTCCTGTTCCTGTATTCGCATTCAATACAACACTTCCTCCTTGACAGAAAGTTGTCGCTGTCGCCGGAGTGATGGTCGCTGTTGGAAGTGCGTTCACGGTAACAACCGTTGCTGTGCTCGTTGCAGAACATGTTGAAGCATTCGTCACCACAACAGTATACGAACCACTTGCGTTCGCCGTGTAAGATGAAGACGTAGCACCAGTAATGTTCGTTCCGTTCAATCGCCATTGATACGAAAGTCCAATTCCTGTATTCGCATTCAATACTACCGATCCACCTTGACAGAAAGTCGTTGCAGTAGCTGGAGTAATTGTCGCTGTAGGAAGTGCATTCACAGTCACAACTGTCGCGGTGCTCGTCGCAGAACATGTTGAAGCATTCGTCACCACAACAGTATACGAACCACTCGCGTTAGCCGTGTATGAAGAAGACGTTGCACCGGTAATGTTCGTTCCGTTTAATCTCCATTGATACGTCAATCCAGATCCTGTATTTGCATTCAATACCACACTACCACCTTGACAGAACGTTGTCGCAGTAGCTGGAGTAATTGTTGCTGTTGGAAGAGCGTTCACAGTAACAACTGTCGCTATACTTGTTGAAGAACACGTTGAAGCATTCGTAACCACAACAGTGTAAGATCCACTTGCGTTTGCAGTATATGAAGATGAAGTTGCACCGCTGATAGGATTACCATTCAATCTCCATTGATATGTTAAACCAGCTCCGGTGTTTGCATTCAACACCACACTACCACCTTGACAGAAAGTAGTTGAAGTAGCTGGAGTAATTGTCGCTGTTGGAAGAGCGTTCACAGTAACAAAAGTTGCTGTGCTCGTTGAAGAACATGTGCTTGCGTTCGTCACTACAACCGTATAAGATCCACTTGCATTGGCTGTGTATGAAGCACTTGTTGCACCGGTAATGTTCGTTCCGTTTAATCTCCATTGATACGTCAACCCTGTTCCTGTGTTTGCATTCAATACCACACTACCACCTTGACAGAATGTTGTCGCAGAAGCTGGAGTGATAGTCGCTGTTGGAAGCGCGTTCACTGTAACCACAGTTGCTGTGCTCGTCGCAGAACAAGTACTTGCGTTCGTCACCACAACCGTGTAAGATCCGCTTGCGTTCGCAGTGTAAAAAGATGAAGTTGCACCGCTGATAGGATTACCATTCAATCTCCATTGATACGAAAGCCCAGTTCCAGTATTTGCGTTCAACACCACACTACCTCCTTGACAGAAAGTAGTCGCAGTCGCTGGAGTAATCGTCGCTGTAGGAAGCGCGTTCACCGTTACCACCATCGCCGTGCTCGTCGCAGAACATGTACTTGCATTCGTCACCACAACCGTGTATGATCCACTTGCATTTGCAGTGTACGATGAAGATGTTGCACCGCTAATTGCAGAAGCATTGTTGTACCACTGATATGAAAGTCCTGTTCCAGTGTTTGCATTCAACACCACACTACCACCTTGACAGAAAGTCGTTGCACTAGATGCCGATATCGTCGCTGTAGGACCGGCGTTCACTGCAACAGCTGCAGTTGCTGTGTTGGTGCATCCGTTTGCTCCAGTTCCTGTAACGGTGTATACGGTGCTTGTTGAAGGCGATGCAGTAACCGTTGTTCCTGTTGTGTTTGAAAGTCCGGTTGCTGGAGACCACACGTAAGTTAATCCGCCCGTTGCTGTTAAGGTTGTCGATTGTCCCGGACAAATTGAAGCGTTGTTCACGCCAATGTTTGGAAGGAAGTTCACTTTCACCAATTGACTTTCGGTGTCTGTACATCCGTTTGCATCGGTAACCGTTACCGAATAAATTGCTTCGGTATTAACGGTAATGCTTTGTGTTGGTGCGCCGGTATTCCAGAGGTAAGAACCCCCTCCGTTTGCCGTAAGCGCAATCGATTGTCCTTGACAAATTTCCACGATACCGTTTGGCGTAATACTCGCTGCGGGCTGACTCACAACAACAGTCACAGAATCTGTACACGAAACACCATTGGTCGTTACCGTACAAGTATATGTTGTTGTTGTTGTCGGTGAAACGTTAATTGTTGGCGTTGTTGCTCCGTTGGACCATTCAAATGATGTGGAGTTCAATGCATATAACTCTTGAATTTCTGAAGTGCTCAGCGCTCGATTGTATACTGCCACGTCGTCCAAAAAGCCATTATAGTATACATTATTGTATTGATTGCCTCCAAATGTGAGAGGAAGATCAGCTGTAGTATTTAAAACCCCTGCTGCTGGAAATGGAATGTAATTTTGAGTTAGCGTAGTCAATAGATTTCCGTCGGCATAAATTCTAACATTATTTATCGAATTAACATCTGATGAAGAAAAAGTATATGTGAACAAGTGCCATCCGTTAAACAAATTAGGAAAAGCATAAGTAACCTGAGAACCATCTATATCTATTCCTACGCTTGGCGTTCCGTTATTCGCAAACTTGCATCCAAATCGATCAGATCCGCCATTTGCAGATGATGTAGAACCATATTGAATAACTGTTAATTCTGAAACAAAAGGATCCACATCGGCCCAGAAAGAAATCGTTCGACTATTTCCACCCAAAATCCCTAAAAATGGAGTCGAAATTTGACTGTTCGCCCCGTTTAGTTGATAAGCACTATTTTGAGAACCGAATCTATCTGCTGTTAAGTTGGCAGCGGCAACCACCCCATCAAAATTGTTTCCACTTTCATCATTCGCATTTCCGCAAAAAGGCCAAAAGCCTACAAGACCATTATCTAAACCACCCGAGAGAGATGGGCAATTCATTACCCCTAGGTTTACCATTTCTCCAGCACAAATGGTCGTGTCACTCGCAGAAATTACCGCATCAATCAATGTTACATCAATAGAATCACTTGCACTGCATCCACCTTGAGTAACCGTGCATGAATAAGTTCCATCCGCAGTAACTGTTGTTGTGTTCGTTGTTCCTCCGTTGCTCCACAGGTAAGAGTCATATCCTGAAGGTGCTGTTAAGGTGGTTGAAGATCCGCACACAGTAACGTCTGCGCCTAGATCAATAACCGGATTGTTCACCACCACCGTAACCGAATCCGTACATGAAATTCCGTTCGTTGTTACCGTGCAAGTGTATGTTGTAGTTGTGGTTGGAGAAACATCAATGGTTGGCGTTGTTGCTCCGTTGGACCATATATAGGTCGTTTGTCCGAGGGTATAGAGTTGTTGGATTTCGGAAGCGGTAAGGGCGCGGTTGTAAATTGAAATATCGTCGATTCGACCTTTAAAGTATTGAATGAATGAATTTCCAAATCTCTCACTACCGAAATCCCAAAAAGGATTGACATCAGAATTAATATTACCGGTAGAAGTTGCCGATGACACTAAATTGCCATTCAGAAATAAATCACATGTAGAAGTATTATAACGCAACAATATGTGATCCCAATCTTGAATGTTTCCTTGAATATTAGAAGCTACAGAAACTTGTGCATTGGCTGTTCCTATGTCCCCATTGTAAACATCGTTGAAATAGAGGGTGGCAAGACGTTGATTTTCATCCCAACAACCGACGAGAGTCTTATTTTCTTCACTGACATCATTCTGCTCAAGGCACCAAACGGAAATTGTCAATGTGTTTTGAAAATTAGAGGTTCGCACAGCATGTATTCTTTGCGACACCCCATCAAAACTATACGCACTATTCGCATTTCCAAATCTATCCGTCGTCAACGTAGCACCATTTACTGTTCCGTTGTTTCCATTCCCACTGGCATCGTTCGCGTTTCCGCAGAACGGCCAATAGCCCACGAGTCCGTTTTGAAGGTTGGCTGGAAGAGTTGCACATGCTGTGCTTGTTGTTCCACCTTGAGGAACCGATAATGTTACTGTTTCTCCCGCACAAATAATCGTATCACTTGCAGTAATAGTCGCATCAATTAATGTTACATCAATTGAATCGCTTGCGCTGCATCCTCCTTGCGTAACGGTACATGAATACGTTCCATTCGCAGTAACTGTTGTTGTATTGGTTGTTGCTCCGTTGCTCCACTGGTAAGAGTCAAATCCTGAAGGTGCGGTTAATGTGGTTGAAGATCCGCACACAGTAACGTCTGCGCCTAGATCAATAACCGGATTGTTCACCACCACCGTAACCGAATCCGTACATGAAATTCCGTTCGTTGTTACCGTGCAAGTGTATGTTGTAGTTGTGGTTGGAGAAACATCAATGGTTGGCGTTGTTGCTCCGTTGGACCATATATAGGTCGTTTGTCCGAGGGTATAGAGTTGTTGGATTTCGGAAGCGGTAAGGGCGCGGTTGTGAATTGAAACTTCATCCAAATTTCCATTGAAGAAATAATCATAAAAATAATTGGCACAATTCGCCGAAACATTATTCTTCGCGCCAAAAGTTAAATTCGTAGCTAGGCTCGAGTTATAGTCTGTCCCCCAACCTGCATTGCTCACATTTGAAGAAACATCTATTCCGTTTATATAAAGTTTAGTTTGGGCATTTCGCACAATAGCAACATGATTCCATTGATTCAATAAATCATATGAACTTCCACTTTGAACACTTGTCATTGTAGTTGAGTTATATAAATTGTAGAGAAGTCCGTTGGTTGATACCCAAAGTATATTGAAGTACTTATTGCCCAAATTACAGCCGGGCGTGTGCAGTCCCTTACAAATTATATATCCATCACTATTATTGTTTCTTTTGGCCCAAAAGCTTATTGTACTGGGTTGGTTTGCTCCGAAAATTGAAAAAGTAGGACTATTTGGAATGCTTATTACATCATTCACCCCATCAAAACTATACGCACTATTCGCATTACCGAATCTATCCGTCGTCAAAGTAGCGCCATTCACCGTTCCGTTGTTTCCATTCCCACTGGCATCGTTCGCGTTTCCGCAGAACGGCCAAT
>CAYSEX010000023.1:13760-33977 GCA_964430305.1 uncultured Chryseobacterium sp. | reverse complement strand
CGGCAAGCGCGGTTGAAAGAACCACATCTCCAATAAAAGCGGTTTGAATAATGAGGAATTTCATCACACGGCAACATTATACTCACGCAATGCCTGATTCAAAGACGTTTTTAAATCCGTGCTTGGTTTTCGTTTCCCAATAATTAAAGCACAGGGCACTTGAAATTCACCCGCAGGAAATTGTTTCGTATAACTTCCAGGAATAACTACTGACCGCTCTGGCACCTCGCCTACATAAATGACTGGTTCTGCACCTGTAACATCAACAATTTTCGTGGATTGGGTAAGGACCACATTGGCCCCCAGAACGGCTTCTTTTTTTACGCGAACACCTTCAACAACAATGCAACGTGAACCAATGAAGCAATCGTCTTCAATAATAACCGGAGATGCTTGAACGGGTTCCAACACACCGCCAATACCTACACCTCCTGAGAGGTGAACATTTTTTCCGATTTGTGCACATGACCCCACGGTAGCCCACGTATCAACCATGGTACCCGCACCCACGTGTGCCCCAATATTCACATACGATGGCATTAAAATAACTCCGCTTTCAAGATGGGCACCATAACGTGCAACTGCATGAGGAACCACACGAACTCCCTGCGACGCATATTCTTTTTTCAACGCCATTTTATCATGAAACTCGAATGGTCCTAACTCTATGGTTTGCATCTGTTGAATTGGAAAATAGAGAATAACCGCCTTCTTCACCCAATCGTTCACCTGCCAATCGCCGTCTGACGTGGGCTCGGCTACGCGAAGTTTACCTTTATCCAAGGACTCTATTATTTCTCTAATAGCATTTTGAGATTGCTCACTTGACAATAAATCTCTGTTATTCCAAGTGTTCTCTATGATTTCAATCAAGTGGTTCATTTCCTTTCTTATTTTCGTCAAAAATACACATGAAGCAGGGAAAAGCACTTGGAATTGATTTTGGCGAGAAAAGAACAGGCCTTGCCATTACCGACTCACTGCGAATCATTGCTTCACCGTTGGAAACAGTTGATACATCAAGTTTAAAAGATAGAATCAAACAATTAGTTTTAAGTGAGAAGATAACTACCATTGTATTGGGAGAAACTTTTCATGCAGACGGATCATTGTCTAAAATTGGAGAAAAACAACGCGCATTTCACTTGTGGTTGGAAAAAAATTTACCTAATACCGAGGTTGTTCGCATAGATGAGCGCAACTCAAGTAAAGAAGCTCAACAAGCCTTAATTTTTGGAGGCATGAAAAAAATGCAAAGACAAAAAAAAGAGAATCTAGATAAAGTAAGTGCTGCAATTATTCTTCAGCGCTTTCTAGAATTAAACCACCAGTAATTCCTGCAGATCCTCAGGAGCATGACTACACATGATGCTTTTTAGTTCTTTTAGGTCGAAATAAAATGAAGCTTCAAGTAAGGTTAGTTCGCGCTCTTGTGGCTTCCCACCGGGTAGCAGAAATTGATGAATTTGATTCAATTTAGCGAAGGCATTTTCTTCTCTTTTCTGAATGGCCTTATTGATCTTCCCTTCTATTTGTTGCCATTGCTGCAGCTGCTTTTTTAATTCTGCGCGCAGCCAAGGCTCTAGCGTTGAATCAATTTCTTTGGCCTCATGAATCACTTTTTCCATAACGGACTCTGCATTCATTTGAAGTTCCGTTGCAGTAAACTTACCCAATGCACTGAGCATTTGGTCCTTTACCTTTTGAAGTTGCCATTGAAGTTCTTTCCAATCCAACTGGTGCTTCTGCATAAATTCAAAATCACGATTTTTAACCAGTGTTGCTGAAATGCGGTGCATTAATTTCGGGAAGTCTAATCCTGCTTGATGAAACGCTTCTTCGAGTTGAATCCAATAAGCCAATTCACCAGGCCCGCCAATATATACTGAGTTGGGTAATATGGACTCTTGATATAACGGTCTGCAAAGGACATTGGGGCTAATTGAACTGAGGTTTGAACTAAGTTGTTCAAGGGTATAATGCTGATTGGAAATTACCGTTCTAAATTCACCATCACCATATTCCAATCGCTCCCTAGTTCCATTTTGAATAAGAAATAAATTGCAATTTCTTGGATTTATGGCAGGCTCAAAACCCTTCAATCTCAACTTCGTATTTTGCCTCTCTACCGAATCATGGATAAAAAATGATTGTAATTCTCTTTCAAAAAGGGGCCTTGCTAATTCTTTTAATTCACTGCTGTTTGCGTCAATACAAATCAAACCATCTTCACCAAAAACGGCATTTACCCAGTACCTTACAGCATCGGCATTTTTCTCAAATTTCGAATAGGCCCTGTTCAACAGTTCCATAAATTCGTTTGTTTGACCATTCAAATCGTTCAACCATTCACGGAAGTATCCTGTTGGAAATTCTCCAGCTATTCCCTTCGCGTCAGCTCCCAATTGAACATACTCCCCTTTGAAATAAAATTCACTAATTTCTTTCAAATCATGGTCTTCACTTGCCATCCAAAAAACAGGTATGTATCGAATACTGCTTTGTTTTCTGTTTTGTTCTTTAGCAAGTGCAATAACAGAACATATTTTATAAAATAAAAACAGTGGGCCACCAGCCAAACACAATTGGTGTCCGGTAACAACCGTCGTGGAATTCAAACTGCGAAGCGCCTCTATATTTTCTTGTACTGGGATTGAAATTTCAAATCCTCTGTACTGTTGTGTTAGCGCCTGAACTAGTGTTTCTCTTTTCTCAATTGAAAATGAGATTTCACTTTTAAATTCTTGGTTTTGGGGGTCATTCGAAGCAAAAAAATCTTGTAACGCCGGTGGTAATGAAATTGATTTTTGTTGCTGAACCTTCATACCACGAAATTAACGCAAGAGATTGACAAATCCCTGCTTCGTTTTCATTTCGCTATCAAAGATATTTGTGGTGTATTCAAGTACCCAAAAATAAGTACCTGTTGGTGCTTCAGCTTTCGAATTCATACCATCCCAAGCAAATCCTTGTTTACTAGAATCGAAGAGAACTTCTCCCCATCTATTCATAATCTTGAGTGAATGGAATAATACCTGGTTTCCAATTGGAGTAAACAAATCATTTTGCCCATCGTTGTTCGGTGAAAATGAATTCGGAACAAAAACTTCACCCGGTTTCAACTCTTCAATAATTCTACCTGTATCATTGAAATCAGGTTTTTTATCGTCATTAAAAGGAGTGATTGAAATATCATCGAAAAAATAGTATCCCAATTCAGGATCAGTACCTGATCGAACACTTGTTTCCCTCAGTGCATTATTTCCAAAAACACCAATTGTCATGCACCGTATTGCGGTTGATGGTGTGTATACGAATGAAATCTCTTTCCATTGCGATGAGTACCAAACGGTGTCAATTTTGAATTGAGGTTCGAACAACAAAGGCCAATTTTGAGTTTGCTGGACGGGGTATTCAGAAAAATAAAAACCCAAATCACTCGTAGCCAAGCCACTCGTACTAACAGTAGTTGGCGAGCCATTGCATACAAAAATCGATACTTTATATTTCTTTCCAATCTCTAGTGGAGTTTCAAATGATTGTTGGAGATATGCTCGATTGGATGAGCTGGTCTGACCACATAAGGCTACACCTACAAATGACTTTTGTGAATGAGCATTTACAATACCAAAAGGGGTTTCAGGCCAATCACAACACGAACCTGCATCAGAGCTGTAGTAGTCAACTGTTGAAACTGAACTCTGCGCATTGCTCCAATGCATCAAAGCTTGTTGATCTCCGAGTGAATTAGGAATGGAATTACGCAATTCAAAATTACCATTACGCAACTGAGCTTGTGATTTAGGAGTTACTAAAAATACAATGAATAAAGTAAAATATATTCTCATTCTTCGAAGGTACTAAAGATACTAGTCCTTCCATTTACCTATCGACCAACGCAAGCCAAAATCTACATTTCGTGTATTGAAAGAAACGCGGGTATTGCCTGCGTGTTCTGAAACCAAAGGCGGAAATTGAAAATTGAGGCCTGCATGACACTGCAGATGTTTTGACAACCTTCTTTCAATACCCAATTTAATTTGAACACTGCCAAGTACATCGGTTTTATTCTGAATGACGGCGTTTAGAAACTGTCCATTTTCATTCAAAAAAGATTGTATAACTGGCGAATCAACGGAATGCCTATGAAAATAAATCGTGGGTGAAATTTGACCAAAAGCCCTCCAGTTTTGACGCTGAGAATAGGCATTAACATAAAATCTAAAATGCAATGGAATGGCCCATTGCTGAATCTGCCATTGATTTGATGTAGTAATCAACTGTACAGTATCTGTTTCAAAGGCACCCGGCTGAATCTCTACCTGAACCACCTGATTTACTTCTTGATTATCGCCTAGAAAAAATGCTATTGTACTCTCTGAGTTGAGAGGATTTACGGAATACAATTGCGCATTGAATTGATAGTAATCTAAGCCAAGTCCAACGTGAATATGTTTATGAATTTGTGTAAAAAATGAAAGTCTTGCACCAAATCCAAAATCGTTCTGTTTTTTTCCAATGAACTTTTGTAATGATAAAAAATTGTCATTGGGCGAATAAGACCACGCCGATTTAACACTCGACCCGAATCCAACACATTCAACTGCCCAAGGCAACGACTCTGCTGATTTTTTAAAATCTGATTGCTTCGCATGGATTAAACTATCAGCTCCACCCTGAGATCTCTCCTCAATATAAATGACTTCACCATCAATAATTAAGGTGTCATTCAAAACAGCTATAGCCCAACACGGTTGGGCTATAACAATTAAACCAAACAAAATAAACCGTTGAAGCATGTGCTTCTACCTTAACTAATTATGAAAAGTACTTATCATGAATTTCTTACCTTTGGGCTTCTTCTCAACTTTGTTGACATCGGGTATTGAAGCAATCGAGGTTTCGGTTGTTTGTGAAATTTGAGTATTCTCAATTTCATCTTCAGAGTTCGAATGGTCCTGGCTTACCTCAGGAATTTCAGGAGTTCCGCCGCAGTTTATCACTTCCTCACCAACAGGCTTCACATTTAATGAAATTGAAGATTGTTGTTTCTTTTGAGAGCGACTGCTCTTGTCAGAAGTTAATTCGCCATTTTCATTGGAAATGTTTTCAGAGTTCTGTGAAATAATTGGATTTACAACTGGAGCTGACACAGCAGCAGCAGCACTTGTATTTTCTGCACTCGATTTCACTTCATTGCCCATGGAAAAGAGCATTGCCGCGAGACAACCACCAGCGAGAGCGGCAACAACATATACATTGAGGTATGTCAATGAAAACTTCCAAAAAGATTTTTTGTCCTTTTTGATTGCATTCATTACACGAGCTTCCATATGCGACGGAACCTCGGGTTGGAACCCCCTTAGATTCTCACCTAGCTGATTCAATAATTTCTCCATGATAATCTTCCTTTTTTATTCTTTGCCTACTTAAATTCAACAGTGCGTTCTGCAAATGCACTTTTGCCCGAGAGAGCTGTGATTTCGATGTATTCGCATCTATTCCCAACATCTCAGCAATTTCTTTATGCTTGTAACCTTCTACCACATACAAATTGAATACAGTTCTATACCCGTCAGGTAAAGCTTGAATGCATCCCAACATTTCCTCCATGGTATACTCTGCTGACATTTGATCGAATGATTGGTCGCTTAAATGCCACTGTTCTTCTACTTGGGCGTCATACTTCCCTTTTAAACCCTTTCTATACTGTGTAATTGCCGTATTTACCGCAACCCTTCTCACCCAACCTTCCAAACTCCCTGCACCCTGATAATCCTTCAAATACTTGAAAATCTTCACGAATGAGTCTTGCATTGTATCCTCCGCCTCCATAACGTTTTTAGCATATCTCAAACAAACACCATAGACGGTTGAAGCAAATCGATTATAAAATAACCGCTGTGCTTCACCACTGCCTTTTATGCAATTTTGTATGAGTTGATTTTCCGTCATTCAGAATATAGACCCCAAGTAAAAAGAAAGGGTTGCAAGTAAAGGTAAAAAATTATTGATAACGATAAACCCCTTCTCCACGCTGCTTGGTCAGCATGCGATAATCTAAAAAATAATTGAGTCGCAAAGAAACTGAATTAGAAAAAGGCAGATCAGTCAAGCTATTTACGTCCTCCAATAGACCTGATGGAATAAAATTATCTTCATGAACAATGGCATATTTCCAAGCAAAAATGAGTTCAGAACCCGGTCTGAAAATCCACTTATAAAATAGGTCAACAGTGAATGAGTTGAAATTGCGATTCACCAAATCATTTTTCCCAGTTTCAGCATTGAAAGCTGAGAAGTTCGACTGCGAAAGACTACCATCAGCATTTAAGTCAAAAAACTGTTTGTAGTCAGAATAACCCCAATAATGACGGAATCGAACATTCATTGAGTTGACGGGATTCCAAGCAAAAGATGCAGTAAGCACGTTGGTGTGCGAAATGACATCACGTCTTCCAAAAATAGGATCACCACTATCAAAAGTTGCAAATCCCAAGTCGGAAAAATGCGCCTGTTTGCTGTACACATAAATGAACATCCATTTATCATTCAAACGAAATCTCGGTGAAATACGGTAATTCCTTATTACGCGTCCTTCATTTTCATAATCCGCAAATCCGCAACCTGCATCAATAGCTAGTCTTTTCCGATAATCACTACTTATAAATCCGCCAAACCTTCCATACGTGTATGTTTGAAACATTTTTCCATCAACTCGCGGTTCGAAATAATCATAGCCCCTAGTGGGTTGTGCATCGAAATTTAAATTGATATACAAAAAGCGCTTGGTAATGGCCGACAATTCGCCTTCAAGGTAGTTTTGCGTGAAGTTTCTGGGTGCATATAGATATGATCGATTTATGGACAAACTCGTCCATGCTTTATTGAATTTCCAAAATGGTTGATACCAGTTGTAGCCAACTGTAGCGTTATAAACTTGTTCGTTGTTAGCTTGTAGAAAACCCAAATCGTTTGGGTCATAGGTATCTGTTTCTGTGTAATGAGAAACCTGAAAAGTAAAATTACCGCTGATCTTCGAAAGTCTCAATTCTCCGGTATAACCTCGCTTTTCTTCTGGTGTATTGCCGTATGGATCTAATCCCCACTTCAATGATTGATTACCATGAAAATGCAACTCATATGAATTCATTTTGTTCTTGAGTGTGCCTTCAATAGACGAAACGTTAGCATCGTATGCTTGACCAGCTCGCGTAACATTTGTATTCGTGAAAGAAATGAAAGAATTATTAGGTAAATTTTGATCAATGACCACTACATTCGAATTCGTGAATGGGTTGGTTTGAATACTGCGCACTTTTCCTGTTAGCGTGTCGGTAATTTCAGCAAATGCCTCCGAAGCAATACTGTTCAAAAATCCGATGGCCAGGCCTTTCACATTTCTTCCACCTACTTTAACGCTATTCAACACCTGCTGTTTGTCTGGATTATTGGTAACAACTTCATTACTCCCAAGGTTACTGTAAGGAAGTCCATAACCGAATGGAGTATCTCCAATTCTTCGTGAATAAAAAATTTCACCTCGTTGATAGAGTTCTAGTCCTTCATTAAAAAAAGGTCTATTGTCTTGAAATTGAATTTCAAACGGGGTAAGATTCAATATTAATTGATCTGAAATTGTTTGACCGAAATCAGGAATTAAAGTGGCATCTAGAGTATATGCATCTGTTAAACCTATCTTTAAATCCATACCCCCATTGTATGAAAATGAGGTTTGTTTTGAAGCATTGTTCAACGCATAGCCGGAGAGATATGGGAAAAAGAAAATACGTTTTGGGGCATCAATGTTAGATATACCCCGCAGTTCGCCCATTTGAGCTAAATATCCTGGTCCATTGGGTTTTATTTCATTCCAATAACCTTGATCTCGAATTCTACGAATTTCCCTGAAATAGTTGAAATCCCACGTGTGTATTTCTTTCTCGGCAAATCGAAGCGCCGCAAATGGAATTACAAATTCAGCAATCCAACCGTTTTGCTGAATGCTTGTTTTGCAGTTCCAAACTGCATTCCAACTTACGTCCTCACTGGTAGTTTGTCTTGCATCAAATTGCTCACCTGTTGGAGATACCGCAAAGGTGTACCCAGTTACACCATCTTGATAGCAGTTCAAAGTAAAGCCAACATAATCTGAGTTACCATCGCCATCTCTACCTGACAATTGTTTTAATAGACTATCCGGGTGAGGATCATAAGCATAGATAGCCACATAAAGTGCTTCATTGGTATAAATGACTTGTGCTTCTGTTTCAAATGGCATGG
This sequence comes from uncultured Chryseobacterium sp., assembly GCA_964430305.1. Lineage (GTDB taxonomy): Bacteria > Bacteroidota > Bacteroidia > Flavobacteriales_D > Sanyastnellaceae > CAIZGX01. The sequence continues at coordinate 25,694 of CAYSEX010000023.1, read as the reverse complement.
GTTGACCTGGATTCGGGCTGAGACACGTTAAGCCATTCGCCCTGGGTGCTGCTAGCCAGCAGGCATCATTGAGAAGCCCGTCAATCTTAGGTGCCTGAGAAGCACGCATAGCTTCCAAGGACTTCACTTGACCATGCAAATTGGAAATCACTGTAAAAAGAAGCAGAAAAAGGGAAGCTACTCGAAACATGGCGCGAAGTTACTTGATGTTTCCAACAAACAAATTGAAACCATAAACATTCTTTACCCTAACATGTTTTTGTGATTACCGCTTTACCTTTGGCACCGAAAATGAGACAAAAACTTCGAATTGCACTTTTACTTCTGACTTGCGTATTAACTGCATCCCTTCTAAACGCACAAGAATATACCATCTCAGGTGAAGTTCGCGATGGTGCCAATGGCGAAAGTATGATTGGTGTCATTGTCATTGATTTAGTTACAAACAAAGGCACAGTAACGAATACCTATGGATATTACAGTCTCACTTTGCCGCAAGGGAAGCATCAGATTGAATTTCGCAGCATTGGTTACGAAGTTTTATCACAAGAATTTCCGAATCTTAGTTCCAATGCTCGAATAAACATTGAGTTAAAACCAGGAACACGTGATATGCGTACCATTGATGTAATTGGAGATAAGAAAGAGAATGTGAATAGCACTGACATGGGAAGAATTGAAATCCCAATAGATCAAATCAAAAAAATACCCGTCATTTTTGGTGAAGTAGACGTTTTAAAAACAATAACGCTTTTGCCTGGTGTTCGGAGCTCCGGAGAAGGCAATGCAGGGTTTTATGTTCGCGGTGGGGGTGTTGATCAAAACCTTGTTTTACTAGACAACACGCCGGTATACAACGCAAGTCATCTATTTGGATTCTTCAGTGTATTCAACGCAGATGCAGTAAAAAACATAGAAATTACAAAAGGCGGTGTGCCTGCTCAATACGGCGGACGATTATCTTCTGTGCTTGATATTAATCTTAAAGAAGGAAATAGCAAATCGGTTCACGGAGCGGGTGGAATTGGATCTATATCAAGTAGGTTTACCGTAGAGGGTCCAATTAAAAAAGATACATCTTCTTTTATTATTTCAGGACGAAGAACATATGTGGACATCTTGCTTAAGGCTGCGGCAAAAAACAATCCGAATTTAAACTTAGATGGAACAGGTTATTACTTCTACGATCTGAATACCAAATTTAATTACCGATTAAGTGAGCATGATCAGATTTTTGTCAGCGCATATTTAGGTAGAGATGTCTTTAATTTTTCAAGTGCCCAAGGTGGATTTTCAACTAAAATTCCATGGGGAAATGCAACTGCCACGCTCCGATACAAGAGATCAGCTCGAGAAAAACTATTTTGGAACGCCATTCTGAACTTTACAGATTATAAATTTCAATTTGAAGGGCAACAAGAATCTTTCACCTTCGGTCTAAAAAGTGGAATACGAGACTATGGTGGAAAAATTCAATGGAGTTACTTCCCGAATGAATTGCACCGAATAAAATTCGGAACCGATTATACCTTCCACACATTTACACCCAATAACACATATGCAACAAGCGGAGATGTTAATTTCGACCTTGGCCCACAAATGAAATTATACTCTCATGATGTGGCTGCGTACTTCACAGATGAGTTCGATTTGAATGAGAAATGGAGAATTCATGCTGGACTTCGAATTCCTTTATTCGTTCATGTTGGCCCTTTCACCAGATATACTTACCTATCATCAACCTCAACCGTGGGAAGTGCAACAACAACTACTGCTACTGAATATGGAAAGGGAGAAAAAGTAGCACAATATGTGGGTTTAGAACCGCGTATCAATGCGCGTTATGAAATTGACAAAAGTTCAAGCTTTAAAGTAGGACTTACACGCAATCTTCAATTCATTCACTTAACCAGCTTATCGCCTTCTTCCTTACCTACCGATGTTTGGCTACCGAGCACAGATCGTTTAAAACCACAAATCGCTTCTCAGGCAAGTGCGGGATATTTCAGAAATTTCTTGAATGATAAATGGGAATCAAGTGTTGAAGTATACTACAAAGACATGCGCAACCAGAGTGAATACAAAGAAGGAAGTAGTCCTGACCAAACCGTTGGTGACAACATTGACAATCTGCTTGTGTTCGGTAGAGGGTATTCTTATGGTGCCGAATTTTTCCTGAAGCGCAGAACAGGAAAACTAACTGGATGGATTGGCTATACTTGGGCAAAAACAATGCGCGTATTTGAAACCATAAATGAGGGAAGAGCTTTTCCAACACGTTGGGATCGCCGGCATGATGCCAATTTGGTTTTGACCTACCAATTGAATGACAGGGTTGACTTCGGCTTTGTATTCGTTTATGCCACCGGTAATGCAATTACTCTTCCTGTTGCAAGGTATTTCTTTGAAGGGAATATTGTAGACATTTACGGTGAGCGAAATAGCTTTCGAATGGCCCCTTACCACAGAGCCGATTTCAGCGTGAACGTGAAAGGAAAAGCAACCAGAACAAAATATGATGCCTTAACAAACACGGAAATAATTGAAAAGAAAAAATTCATTAGCAGTTGGAATTTTTCTGTTTACAATTTATACAACCGTATGAATCCATATTTCATTTATTTCGGTGCAGAACAAGTCAACGGTGGATTTCAGATTACTGCCAGACAAGTCAGTTTATTCCCCATTTTACCGAGTATTACTTGGAATTTCGAATTCTAAATGGTGAAATCACTCAAACATATTAACCCTTTATTTTGGAAATATAAAAGCCGCATTTTAAGTGGATTCATATTTATTGTTCTTTCCAATTTTTTCATGGTTTATGCCCCAGCAATAGTGGGTCAAGGTGTTGATTTTTTAACTAACGCCCTATTGTATGCTCAACAAAAAAATGATGCATTGGAAGTTCCAGAATTACTTCAACGCATTTACCCCATTTTAGGTTGGGATACTTCCATTCCCGAGCAAACAAACAGTCAGCTTAGCGCCTGGGTTATACGCATGGCTATATCACTTGCAGTGCTCTATTTTATCTTCTATTTCATAAAAGGTATATTTCTATTTTACCAACGTCAGACCATCATTGTTATGTCTCGTCACATGGAATTCGATTTGAAAAATGAAATTTACAACCACTATCAAAACCTCGACACTAGCTTCTTCAAAACGAATCGTACGGGTGATTTAATGAATAGAATTAGTGAAGATGTGAGTCGCGTTCGCATGTACATTGGGCCTGCCATCATGTATACAATGAATCTGATTGTTCTATTTGTCATGTGTTTGTACACCATGTTTCAAATAAGTCCAAAATTGAGTCTTTACACGCTACTCCCCATGCCTTTTATGATGGTAGGAATTTTTCTAGTCAGCAGAGGAATCAATAAACGCACGGAACAGGTGCAAGCCGATCAGAGTATACTTTCTACTACTGTTCAAGAAAGTATGAGTGGTATTCGTGTGTTAAAAGGACTTCATTTAGAAAATCACTTTGTTTCTTTTTTTACAAATCAAAGTGAATCGTATCGAAACAAACAGTTGCGTTTGGTTCGCATGGACAGCCTTTTTGCTCCGGTCATTGGGCTATTGGTTGGTATTAGTACCATGTTTACGCTTTATGTTGGTGCATTGGAAGTGCAAGCAGGAAATATCTCGTATGGTGTTATTGTTCAATTTGTTTTTTATGTTAATCTCTTAACATGGCCATTTGCGAGCGTAGGATGGGTCACCAGTTTAGTCATGAAAGCGGAAGCAAGTATGACGAGAATACTTGAATTTTTAAACCGGAAATCACTTGTTCCGAATGGAAACACAAACGTAAATACTATTGAAAAAATAGAATTCAAAGAGGTTCATTTTACATATCCAGAAACTCAAGTCACAGCAATTTCCAATTTCAATTGTACCATTCATGCTGGAGATACAGTGGCATTTATAGGGGCAACCGGGTCAGGGAAATCGTCGATTGTACAACTTCTAACTCGGATGTATCTCGTTAGACAAGGCAATATTTTCATTAATGGTGAACCAATGGAGACCATAGATGAAAAAAGCTTTAGAGAGAAAATTCGAGTGGTACCTCAAGATGTCTTTTTATTTTCCGACAGTATTCTGAATAATGTGAAATTTGGGAAACCAGATGCGACAAAACAAGAGATTGAAGCTGCTTGTAAAATGGCTGATTTACATTCCACCATTATGGAATTTCCAGATCAATATGAGACCATTCTAGGCGAGCGAGGAATAAATCTAAGTGGTGGACAAAAGCAACGACTTTCCATAGCGCGCGCACTGATTGGCAATCCCGAAATTCTCATACTCGATGATTGCTTAAGTGCCGTTGACACACAAACTGAGGAACGCATTCTAGAAGCTATTAAAGAAGTGAGGGTGGGCAAAACCAACATCATTGTATCGCATCGCATCTCTGGAATTCAACATGCGAATCAAATTCATGTCATTCATGAAGGCCATACTATTGAATCAGGTACACACCATGCACTCATAGAGAGAAAAGGAGAATACGCACGACTCTTCCAACAGCAGCAAGTTCAACCGAACTAAATGACCTTTAGGTTGTTTAACCAACATGAATATTTTAATTACCGGAGGTAGCGGATTCATTGGTTCACATCTGATAGAATCACTTTTATCCAAAGGTCACAGCATAACAAACTTAACCACTCAAAAAAACCTCCGAAACACCGGCAGTATTCGAAACGTTTATTGGAATGCACAAGCAGGTAAATCGAATTTAGACTTGAACGAAAACTTCGATGGAGTTATACATTTGGCTGGCTTTAGTGTATCGAACAAATGGAATAAAAAAAACAAAGCGCTCATGGTTTCAAGTAGGCTTGAGAGCACCACTTTTTTGGTGGAACTGCTTGAGAAAATGAAAACGAAACCCCAGTGGTTCATTGGTGCAAGTGCGGTAGGATATTATGCAGACAGCAATGCTTGGCTCACAGAGGAAAGTGAAAAAGGAACTGGTTTTCTTGCAGAACTCACTGATGCTTGGGAAAAAGCGGCCATACCCATTGAGGAATTGGGCGTTCGCTCATCACATATTCGCATTGGTATTGTATTGAGCCATCGAGATGGAGCATTAAAAAAAATGTATCCCTTGTTTAAATATCGAATTGGAAGTGTCATTGGAAACGGAGAACAATTTATGAGCTGGATTCACATCAACGATCTCATTAGACAATTCATTTTTGTTGCGGAGCACGAAGAAATTCGAGGAAAAATAAATGGCACTGCACCTATGCCCGTTAACAACAGAGAATTCAGTAAGACTTTCGCCACAGTCTTGGGCAAGAGGCAATTGACACCGCCAATACCTGCCTTCGCCTTAAAAATGCTCATCGGAGAAATGAGCACACTTGTGCTCATGAGTCAAAAATGCTCTAGCCAAAAAATTGAAAAGTATGGATTCAAATTTCAGTTTGATAATCTAACTAACGCTCTTAAAGATATCTATGGAAAAGCCTAAGATTGTCATTCATTGGTTTCGACGTGATCTGCGTTTTGAAGACAACCATGCCCTACATGCGGCATTGAATTCCGACCACCCTGTGCTCGGCGTTTTTGTATTTGACAGGAATATTTTGAAACACTTGAAACCCAATGACGCACGTGTTCAATTTATACACACTACGCTTCAAGGAATGCAAAAAAAGCTATTCGAGATTGGAAGTTCCTTGTACGTCAAATTCGGCACTCCAGAGGAAATTTTCAATGAACTGTGCCATGTTTACGACATCGACTCTGTTTATGTGAACAGAGATTATGAGCCCTATGCTCAAGAACGAGATAAAGAAATGCAAGCGTGGTTTCAGTCAAAGAAAATTTCATTTATTGGCAAAAAAGATCATGTGATTTTTGAAAAACATGAAGTGATAAAAGACAATGGTGCTCCTTATACTGTGTTTACACCATACAGTAAAAAATGGAAGAGCATACTAAAACCTTCAGATCTAGAATCATTTCCGTCTGAAAAGCATTTAACTCAATTTCATAAAACAAATCAGGACAATGCTGAAATACCTTCATTGAAATCCATGGGTTTTGAAGGGTCTGACCAGGCCATACCCGTTAGCGTTCCGGAAATAAATATTGTAGAAAAATACCACCTTCAGCGCGACATTCCAAGTATACCTGGCACAACACGAATAAGTATACACTTGCGATTTGGCACCATAAGCATACGAAAATGTGCTACTATTGGCTTAGAAAAAAATGAAAAATGGCTGAATGAATTAATCTGGAGAGATTTTTATCAAATGATTATATACCATTTTCCTTACACCGTAAATGGGGCATTCAAACCCATTTATGACCGTATACCATGGAGAAACAATGAACAAGAATTTCAAAGTTGGTGTGAAGGAAAAACCGGATACCCAATTGTTGATGCTGGAATGAGAGAATTGAATGAAACAGGCTTCATGCATAACCGGGTTCGTATGATTGTAGCTAGTTTTCTAACAAAACACTTACTTATTGATTGGAGATGGGGTGAAAGATACTTTGCAGAAAAACTATTGGATTTTGAACTAGCAAGTAACATTGGTGGTTGGCAATGGGCGGCAGGAAGTGGTTGTGATGCTGCACCATATTTCCGAGTATTTAATCCAAAACTGCAAACAGATAAATTTGATCCAGCATATACTTACATCAAGCAATGGGTACCCGAATTTGGAACGAAAGCATATCCAAACCAAATTGTTGAGCATACCTTTGCGAGAAACAGATGTCTTGAAGTGTATAAAGCAGCTTTGAATTCGTAAAAATTGCATTACTTTGATGCATGGATTTTCTGAAAGACGTAATTGTTATTGACGCCTCATCTGTACTCGCAGGACCCAGCGTTGGATCATTCCTAGCGGAGTTGGGGGCCAGAGTTATCAAAATTGAAAATAAAAAAACAGGTGGAGATGTGACAAGACATTGGCACACACCTGCGGAAGAAAAAAATCAATTAAGCTCATATTACGCCTCGGTCAATTACAAAAAAGAAATTATTCAACTGGATTTAGAAGAAGAACTGCATACTTTCAAATCACACCTCAAACAAGCTGACATTCTTTTAACAAATTTCAAAACAGGTGATTACAAAAAATTCGAAATTGAAAATTCAGATCTCTACAAACTAAATCCTCGTCTCATTCACGGAAGAATAAAAGGATTCCATTCCGAAGAAAATCGAGTAGCTTATGACGTAGTGTTACAAGCTGAAACAGGTTTTATGGATTTGAATGGCGAACAAGAAGGTCTTCCATGTAAAATGCCAGTTGCACTAATTGACGTGCTAGCTGCTCACCAATTGAAAGAAGGAATTTTAATAGCATTGCTTCAAAGGAGTCAATCAAATCGCGGGTCATTTGTAGAGGTATCTCTTGAGAAATCGGCACTCAGCTCATTGGTAAATCAAGCCAGTTATTACCTCATGACCGGCAATACACCAAAACGCATGGGATCAAAGCATCCGAACATTGCGCCATATGGCGATATCTATTGGAGTGCCGATAAAAAAGCATTTGTACTTGCAATTGGAAGTGATACTCAATTCTTGAAGTTGATATCCCTATTCAAAAGTGAGAAGCTTCATTCTATTCAATACCAAACCAACACATCTCGCGTTGAACATAGGAACGAATTAAATGCAGAGCTTTCCGTTTTATTCAGCGATTTTGAAATGTGTGAACTTAAAAATCACTTCTTGAAATTGAATATCCCCTTCGGAGAAATAAAAAATATTTCAGAAGTTTTCCAATCTGCTAATGCCAATGAAATGATTTACGAAGAAGAAATAGAGGATACGGCAACCAAGCGAGTAAAAGCTATTGCGTTTGAAATACGGAATATGATTTAGAAAAAAAGATTACCAAAATCAGCAAAAGACTTTCCCGCAGTATCTTTTTCAGATTGAAAAAAACGCTCATCCTTCCATTCAATTGCCAATTGCGGATCAAACGGATTGATATGAATCTCGCTCTCTCTGTCATAGTAATTAGTGCACTTGTAATTCACAATGGTGTTCTCCTCTAAAGCCAAAAATCCATGAGCGAAACCCTCTGGGACATATATCATTTGTCCATCTCCTTGCTTCAAATCAAAAGAGATCCATTGACCGAATGTGGCTTCAGATTTTCTTAAATCAACTACAACATCTTGAATTGCTCCCTGAACCACTCGGATTAACTTTCCCTGAGAACGCGGGGGTTTCTGAGCATGCATACCACGCAATACCCCCTTCTTTGAAACACTTTCATTGTCTTGTACAAAAGATAGATTCAAACCCGTTGCGATTCGAAAACTAGCTTCCTTAAACGTTTCTTGAAAAGATCCACGATCGTCTGTCCAGACTGTTGACTTTACAACAAAAAGGTGTCTGAATGCCGTTTTTATAATTTCCATTAACGTGTTATTACAATAAATAAAACGGAAGCTGCGGATATAAAGTTGATAATTGGAGAAATATCTTGGATAAACTCTGTAGTTAACTGAGGAACAGGTTCTACATAAATAATATCACCGCTTTGAACAACCATTCTTGCATCTTGAATACCTGCTATTGTGGATAAATCGATACGGTATACTTCTTCTTTACCATTAATATTCCGAATTAATTTTATTTTACTTGCATTACCTCGTTTTTGAACCCCACCTGCAACAGCTATAGCCTCAATAACAGAGACCTGCTGATTCGTTAGTGGCACCACAGCACCCTTGCTACCCTCACCTGTAAATACCAAAGCACGCTTATTGATTACACGAATTAAACAGTACGGATTATTGTAATTGACAAATTGTTTCTCAAGAAAATCCTGCGCCTCAGGAATAGTCATCCCTCCTATTTTCACTTTTCCAATCACAGGTAGTTCTACCTCTCCAAATTCATCGAGAATATAGTACAATTCAAAACCGGCAAAATTCACCCTTACATCCACGCCTGAGGTAGAATAATCAAAAATCATTGCACCATTTCCAGTAAAGAGATTTACCGTGACATAATCAAATGGAGCCAGTTGATAGCTATTGTTGGTAGAATCTAAATTTGGCTTGGTAAAATCAAATTCAGTATCTGTTCTGAACATGATATCTTTATTGATACTACAGCTGCTAAGCAGAACTATTACAGCTAAGAAAATAAACGGAGTAATACGCATGCAACGAAGTTAATATTATTTTTGGAAGAATAAACGACCTTGATTACTCTTCGAAATATAAATTCACAAGACTTTCAATATTTACATTGGATCGAAAACCTTGAAGAATTCTGGAAAATTAATGAGCATCCGGGTCCTTATTCATATGAAGAAATTGAAGATTTTTTCTCTACACCTTTCCGATACTATCTGCATAAACAGCAACGATGGATAATTTACGAGCTTGATTTGAAAAAAAATTTAGGTGTGATTGATGTCTTTAATTTCAGGGAAGATACTCAAGAAATAGGTGTGGGTATATTAATCCCAAAACCAGAAGACCGAAATCGTGGTGTGGGTAAAAAATCATTGGAATTACTTATACATCTATTGAAGAAGGAAGGAAAGATTAAAAGTATTTTTGCTTTGATCGACCAAGATAACTTTCCAAGTAAAAAACTTTTTGAATCGTGCTCATTTGTATACTCCGGCAATAAAGTATATCTAAATCGAATAGTTGAAGAATATAAAATTCAAATGAATGACTAAAAAAACAAAGTTATACATCTTAGTAGCCACCTTAATTACATCTGCTACCCTATTGAGTTTGCTTTGCTTGGGGTATATATCTAAATTACAATTCGAAGGAGAATCTAAAGTCATTTTCATTGGTTCGAATATGAGCCCCGATGAAATACAAAAAGAACTCGGTGTTCAGAGCTTTTCATGGAATTGTGCGCTCCTGTTCAAACGTTATCCAACACTTAAACCTGGGAAATACACATTTCAATCTGGAGCCACATATTATGAAGTCATTAATAAATTGAGAAACGGCGAACAAACACCCGTAAAATTCCGAACTGATAACGTGAATAACATTTACGAGTTAGCTGGAAAATTTGGCAAACACTTCGAACAAGACAGCACAGCTTTTTTAAACGCTGCAACTGAAATTACACGTAATTTAGAATTCTTGAATCACCTTCAAAACTCATCTTTTCAACTACAGGGACTTGCCGCATTTATTAATGGTGATAGTTATGAATTCAAATGGACAGACTCACCACAAGAATTTCTAAATAAGTTTATACAAGACCGAAATCACTTTTGGAATGACGAGAGAAAAATGCAATGTGCCACAAAAGGAATTTCTCCCTTTGAAGCTACAGTGCTTGCAAGCATTGTTTGTGGGGAAATCAGAGACATGAATGAAGGACCTCGTGTGGCAGGGTTATACCTGAATAGATTAAATCAAGGCATCTTATTACAAAGCGACCCTACGGTCATCTTTGCGTTGAACACGAAAGAGAAAATTCAAAGACTTAGTAACAATGATTTAAAAATTGACTCACCATACAACACATACAAGTATAAAGGTTTACCTCCTGCTCCCATTCGTTTCGTGAATGAAAAATACATTGATTTTGTTCTGCAGGCAGAAAAGAATGAATTCATATTTATGGTCGCTGAAGCAGGTGGAACAGGGAAGCACAAATTCTCAAAAACCTATGCCGAACATCAAAAGTATGCTCAAGAATATTGGGATTATTTGAATTCCAAAAATATTCATCGCTGAATAAAATGAGATACACACTTTTCTTATTTTTTTTTATTCACTCATTCACAACATTCTCTCAGCGTGATTCAATACTGCATTGCAAAAAAAAACATGAAACTTTATTTTACTCAACTCTTTCAGTTGGCGCAACTGCATCGCATATTGGATTGAACCAACTGTGGTATAAAAATTATCCCAGAACCTCATTTCATTTTTTTAATGATTTCAATGAGTGGTTACAAATGGATAAAGTTGGGCACGTATACTCCAGCTTCCAATTAACGCGCCTCCTTACTTATTCCAATCCAACGTATTCAAACAATCAAAAAAAAGCACGCATCATAGGAAGCAGTTTTGCTTTCACCTACATGCTCAGCATTGAACTACTCGATGCAAAATCCAAACAGTGGGGATTTTCTAAAACTGATTTGGCGGCGAATACATTGGGAGTTTTGCTTGCAAACTTGAATGATCATCCACACATAAAAAATAATTTCCAACTCAAATTTTCTTATCAAAATTCTCCCTACGCCTCTCTCCGACCTAACATATTAGGTCGTAATTTTCAACAACGTGTTTTCAAAGACTATAACGCACAAACGTATTGGGTGTCAACCCACATCTTCCCTAAACACAAGCGCAGCAATGGTTTCAAGAGCATCATTGAATTATCATTCGGTTATGGAATTGATGAAATGATCTATGCAGATAATAACATTAACAGTGTTAATAATTTTCACGCAAGACGTGAATTCTTTTTATCATTTGATGCAGATTTGAATCAGATAAAGTGGAGAAGAAATTGGATGCGGAAAGTGATGAAAATTTTTAACGTTATAAAAATTCCTTCACCAACTCTTCAAATCCAAAACAACGGAAAAGTGAAATTGATACCGCTTTATTTTTAACTCGAATTGAAAAGTCAATTCGAACTTGAAAAAGGAAATAATCAACCGTTTATTTTTATGAAAACCAAAACAAAAGCTAGCGCGCCTAAGGCCGCTAAAAAAGCAGCTCCTAAAAAAGCTGCTAAAAAAGCACCAGCGAAGAAAGCTGCTGCTCCAAAGAAAGCTGCTGCTAAGAAAGCTGCTCCAGCGAAGAAAGCTGCTGCTCCGAAAAAAGCTGCTGCTAAGAAAGCTGCTCCAGCGAAAAAAGCTGCTGCTCCTAAAAAAGCTGCTGCTAAGAAAGCTGCTCCAGCGAAAAAAGCTGCTGCTCCTAAAA
>CAYSEX010000023.1:559-13660 GCA_964430305.1 uncultured Chryseobacterium sp. | reverse complement strand
AAGCTGCTGCTAAGAAAGCTGCTCCAGCGAAAAAAGCTGCTCCTAAAAAAGCTGCAAAGAAGAAATAATCAGTTATTTCTACTCAAAAAAAGCCGTTTGATTCAAACGGCTTTTTTTATGCACTTCGTTACCTTTGAATCATGAAAAAATTATTCTTGTTTCTTATAATTACTCCGTTCATTGCTTGCACTCAATCTGAACTCACGAAAACAAAAGGTTCGCAATCCATTGTTGTGAGTTATAACGTGGAGAATTTATTCGACACCATCAACGACCCCAAAAAAAATGACGAAGATTTTTTACCCAGTGGAAAGTTGAACTGGACCTCCAAACGATATCATGACAAACTCAATAAAATAGGACAAGCCATAACAAACAATGGAACTGAATTTCCCGATGTTATAGGCTTAATAGAAATTGAAAACGGAAACGTCTTAAACGATTTATGCCAAAACACATACCTATCAAAATCTGATTATGCTTATGTTTGGTATGAAGGACCCGATGAAAGAGGAATAGATGTAGCAATGCTTTACAATTCCAAAACAACCCAAATCTTATCATCGAATGCCATACCTGTAATATTAAAAAGTGAAACAGACCCAAACACGCGCGACATACTGCACGTCTATGCCAAAATTAACGATGTTAAAATTCACTTTTATGTGAATCATTGGCCCTCACGAAGAGGTGGTCAATTGGAGAGTGAACCCTTTCGAATGCAAGCAGCAGAGATATTAAAACAACATATCCAAGAAACATTATCTAAAGATTCTAATGCATGCATTATTTGCATGGGTGATTTCAATGACTTCCCTTCGAATTCAAGTATCAGAGAAGTACTTGGTGCTTCTGATTTCAATCCAGAAATAAAAAGCAACTTATACAACCTCATGGCCGATGATGAATTGGCCAAAGACGGCACACACTTTTATCAAAATGAATGGAGTATGTTAGATCAATTCATTGTAAACAGAAATCTATTGGCCTATGCCATGTCTAAAGAGTCTGCACAAATTGTGAAATACGACTTCCTTTTTTACACGAACAAAAACGGAGTTAAATCACCTTCTAGAACGTATGTTGGAGATTCATACAAAGGAGGATATTCAGATCACTTGCCCATTCGTCTTACTCTTCAAACTGCAAAGTGACCAACAAACTATTATCATATATACTGTGTATTCTTTTCGCATGGACCATGGCAAGTTGCGAACACAAAGACAATTCAAACAATGTTTTCGTGTACAATGAGAGTAATGGCATTAGCACACTTGACCCAGCATATGCACGAGATATTGAAATCATGTGGGCTACGAATCAACTATTTGATGGACTGGTTGAATTAGATGATTCATTACACATTGTTCCAGCAATATGCAAATCATACTCCATTAGTGAAGACCAACTTCTTTATACTTTTTCAATTCGAACAGATGTTAACTTTCATAATTCACCTTGTTTTTCCAATGGAGAAGGAAGAGTTTGCAATGCTTATGATTTCAAATTTTCATTCGAACGAATAATCAATCCTGCCACAGCCTCTCCAGGTAAATGGATTTTCGATCAAGTCTCGGAAGATGGAATTCAAGCTTTGAATGACACCACTTTGCAAATCAAACTAAAAAAACCATTTGCTCCTTTTTTAGGCCTACTTACAACACAATATGCCAACGTAGTTCCTCAAGAAGCCATTGCATTCTATGGAAAAGATTTTGCTCGACATCCAATTGGAACAGGTCCCTTTCAATTTGCATTTTGGTATGAAGACATTGCTCTCATTTTCCACAAGAACCCCCAATACTTCCAGTTTGATGAAATGGGTCATCGACTTCCATACTTGGATGCTATAAAAATTGAATTTGTCAAAGATATGACCGCTGAATACCTCGGTTTAATGCAAGGGAAATATGATTTCATGAGTGGTGTTACAACAGCGTTTAAAGATGAACTACTCGATGCAAACGGAAATTTACTACCTGCACCTCGAAGTCAAATTCAATTGCAAAAAACACCTTTCATAAAAACAGATTACCTCGGAATTGTCTGTGATCCATTACTTCAAAAAAATGCTGCTCTATTCAATCCGAATGTGAGGCAAGCACTTCATTTGGCAATCGACAAAAAGAAAATGGTGAAATACCTTCGCAACAATACAGTTATTGCAGCTGAAAATGGCTTCTGTTCTCCAGCAGTGGGAAATGGCATAAACACTTCACCACGTTATTCCTTCGAACTTGAAAAAGCAAAACAGCTGCTTATAACTGCTGGGTATCCAAACGCTTCGGGAATTCCAAAAATTGAATTAGCAACAACAGCTGACTACGCCGATCTCATGGAATTCATACAACATGAATGGCAAAAAATTGGGATAGAATGCGAAGTAACTATTTTACAAAAGGGAACGTTTTCAGAGTCAACCAGCAAATGTCAAATCTCCATCTTTAGAAAAAGTTGGTTAGCCGATCATACGCATCCAGAAAATTTCTACGCCCTCTTTAGCACAAATTATTTCACGCCTAATGGCCCAAACTACACGCATTTCAGCAATGTAAAATATGATTCACTCTATTCAGAGATTGCACGAACAAATCAGCCACTTGAACTTGCCAATATTGCGAATCAAATGGAGGAAATTATCGCAATGGAAACTCCAGTTATTCCATTGTACTATGATCAAGTCATGCATTTCGTATCGAACAGAATAAGTCAATTCCCAACAAATTCCGTGAACATGCTTGATTTACGGAGAGTGAAAAAAAACTAATTTCAATTGTATATTCGCGATGCATGTTGAAAATTGATACACATACGCACATCATGCCTGAACTCATTCCCAATTGGTCGAAAGAGTTTGGTTACGGTCAATTCATACATCTTGAACACAACAGACCCGGTTACGCCAGTATGATGCAAGGCAATGCCTTCTTCCGCGAGATAGAAGAAAATTGTTGGAACCCACTTTTACGAATTGAAGAATATGCAAAATACAACACCCAAGTTCAAGTCATTTGTACTATTCCTGTGCTGTTCGCATATTGGGCAAAACCAGAGCACACGCTAATTGTATCTCAATTCCTCAATGACCACATTGCAGAAATTTTCACCACATATCCGAAACACTACATTGGACTTGCTACGATTCCAATGAACCACGTGGACATGGCCATTGCCGAGTTAGAGCGATGCCACAAACTCGGTTTCAGAGGAATACAAATTGGTTCGAATGTGAATCAAATGAATTTGAGTGACCCACAATTTGAACCACTTTGGGCCAAAATCCAAGAACTTGATTTGTCTGTTATGGTGCACCCTTGGGAAATGATGGGAGAGAGCGATATGAAAAAATATTGGCTGCCGTGGTTAGTGGGTATGCCCGCTGAAACTGCACGAGCAATAGCATCTCTAGTTTTTTCCGGAGTTATGGAACGCTACTCCAAAATTCGCTTTTTATTTGCCCATGCCGGTGGAAGTTTCATCCCTACATTGGGAAGACTAGAACACGGCTTCAACTGCAGACCAGACCTGGTAGCTATTGACAATCCAATTGCACCTTCTACTTACTTAAAAAAATTCTGGGTCGATTCTGCCACACATGATTCTGATTTATTTGAGTACATTCTGAAAAAACAAGGTTCAAGTAAAATTGCTCTAGGATCTGATTATCCATTTCCACTCGGAGATCTTCAAATGGGAAAGTTCATTGAAGAAATGAATTTAGAACAGCATGACCTTGAAAACATCATGTACAAATCGGCTCTGAATTGGTTGAATTTAGATGTAGACCTATTTCTTTGATTCCGCAATACGAATTGACTTTTCAAACACTCTTTTGTTTCCCACTTTATCTTTAACCGTAAGTTTAAATTGATACTCACCCGGAGTCAATTGTGAAATTCTACAAGTCAAAGAATTTGTTTTTTTATCTGTTTCGTAGTAAACCCAAGCTCCATTTAATTCAGGATAAAAAGAAGAAATACCCGAAAGATTATCTGTAACCCGAAGCACAATTACAAATTCATCGCTTTTCGAATTCAAAGACCATTTCTCTACTTCCACCGCCGGTTTTTCATTATCAACAGCAATTGCAAATTTCCCCAAGGTTGAAATAGACGTTTTCAATTTTAGGCCTTCTAAACTACCACCTTCCGAAACCCAAGTATTTCCGGATTCTCTGACAATTACAGCCTTAGTTCGCTGTACTTCATTCAGCTCGCTGCAATCCAAGACCAACTCAGCACCTTTAAATAAAGTAATTAAAGAATGTCCCACGGTACAAACTTGGTAATAAGTCTTCTCAGCCGCAGTTTGTGTTATTCCCGATTTTGGAATTGAAATGTAAGCGTCATCATATAGCGCTGTCTCAGCTAAAAAAAGAGTGCCTCCTACCCAGCTCAATGTATGCTTTTTCCCCGATTCACAGTACGTTCCTTTTTTAGACCAATTTTCCTTCGCCCCTATTAATTTTTCATTTTTTCTAACGCACACCTTTAATTCCGTAATATTTCCCTGCCAATCACGAGCAACAAATTTCACCACATGAACGAGCGTATCATGAATCTCTATTATTCCCGACTCATCACTATCAATGGTTTGAAGCGGCATATTGTGTGCCCTGTAGCAACCATACCACTGTCCCTTGTTGTTTTTGTTTATGCCAAAAGGTTGGAAACCATTAATTGCTTTAGATGTTGAAAAATTAACTTCAGACATCTTCATGTGATATTGTTCTTCACCATCAAAATACATGGTTAATTCATCTAGGCCGCATGACCTACTTCCACTTCCAAATGGATCTTCAACGGCAGCCGCCACTCTGAATTTTTCACTAAAAACTTGAAGTGTGTCGCGTATTTCTCCGGCCATCACTGGAGTCACTTTAGGCAAAAATGTTCCCAACATGCTACTGGGTGAACCACGTTCGAATTCCATCAAACAAATTCCAGTAAAGTAAGGAGCCAATGAATCAGAAACAACCAATCCAAAGTTTAGTGGATTCAATGCTACTTCTGTTGCGGAATTTCTAACTTCAAAATGCAGGTGAGGACCACTGCTTCCACCTGTATTTCCTGAATAAGCGATAAGCTGACCTCGTTTCACCTGAATTGCACCTTTCTCAGGATACCAATCCAATTCAAATGATTTCCGTTTCGTGTGCTCATCAAGTAATCGTGTTTGAATTTCAGGAATGAAGCGGTTTAAATGAGCATATACCGTGGTGTAACCTGATCCATGTGCTATGTAAATTGCCTTACCATAGCCAGAACCTGATATTTTGACTCTTTCAACATACCCATCCTCTGCTGCAAACACAGGAAGGTTCTCCTCACCGTTGGTGCGAATATCAATTCCGGAATGAAAATGATTTGCTCGAAGCTCCGAAAAACTACCCGCCAATTGCAAGGGTATTTCCAAAGGAGGATAACAAACCAAATTATGTTTTTGTGACCAACTCAAACAACTGATCAGGAGAAATAGAAAAAAGTGCAATTGTCGCATTTTCGAATTTCCTTTATTAATGATTTCAAATTACCCGGCGAGCTAAAAACTTTCAACAAGCATGCGGTTAAATTATTGCAACTTACAAGGTCATTTTTCATTACTTTTGTTTGGCTTAAGTAATATTTAGTATGACCAACAATAGTACCCTTCCAATTTCTGAACTCGAAACGAAAATCAATCGTTTGGGTGAAGCAAAAAGAAATTTAGAAGGAGAGTTATCCAAGTTAAAACTTGAATTAACCACTGTTTATCAATTGAATAATGAATTGAACAAACAGGTAAGTGCTCTATCGGAAGAACTAAATGAACAAAAAGCCACCCAATCATTGAGGGAAAACGGCCAACATAATGTAGCCATTTCCACAAAGCAGAGAATCAATGAATTGGTAAAAGAAATAGATGATTGTCTTTTACTTCTAAACAAGTAGTTCAATGAGTCAGGTAAACATTCAAGTAACAATTGCAGGGAAAAATTTTCCATTAACCGTGAAGGAAACGGAAGTGGAAACGTTGCGTAAGACTGAAAAGTTGCTTGCTGACTCCATAGAGCTGTTTGCCAAAAAACTACAAGTAAAAGATCGCGGTGACCTTGTATCAATGGCCGCCCTTCAAGTTATTATGCGTTTAGCCAATACACCCCCCCAAGTTATTGAGAAACAGGTTGAAGTTGTTGTAGAAAAGGTAGTCGAAATGCCAATACAGCAAGAAGATCACACTTCCACCATTACTCAACTTGAAGAATTGGTTGAAAGCTATTTGAAGTAAATCTCTATTTCCATTCTGCTGCGGAAACGGACCCGTCATTGTCCGATGGTTTATTTAATACACATACAGAATGGACAACAGTATTATCATTATTGTTTGCGCCTTAGCGGGAGTTGTAGCTGGTGCTATGCTTACCTACTACATCTTGAACAATGCACTTCGATCAAAAAAAGATGGAATTATTTCAGAGGCAGAAAAAGAAGGTGAAACTATTAAAGAGAAAAAAATTCTTCAGGCCAAAGAAAAATTTCTAGAATTAAAAGCCCAGCATGAGCGCGAAGTCTCAGATAAAAACAACAAGGTAAAGCAAGCTGAAGACAGAGCCAAGAGTAAAGAAAGGGAAATTTCACAACAGCAAGAACAGTTAAAGCGTAAAGAGAAAGAGATTGAATCCCAGAGAGAGAATCTAACTCGTTTAACAGAACAAAATCAAAAAAAACAAACAGATTTAGACAAAGCCAATTCGAGAGTGATTGCGCAGTTGGAAGAACTTTCCAAATTAAGCGCTGATCAAGCCAAGGCTCAACTGATGGAAATGCTCAAGGAAGAAGCTCGTAACGCAAGTGCTTCTCAAATTCAATCCATCGTAGATGAGGCCAAACTGAAAGCGAATCAAGAAGCAAAGAAAATTGTTATTCAGACCATTCAGCGCACTGCTGTTGAGCACGCAGTGGAAAATAGTGTATCCGTCTTCAACATTGAGAACGATGAAATTAAAGGTAGAATCATTGGTAGAGAAGGAAGAAACATTCGCGCGCTAGAAGCAGCCACAGGCGTAGAAATTATTGTGGACGATACCCCAGAAGCTATTGTACTCTCTTGTTTTGACCCAGTTCGCCGTGAAATAGCGCGACTTTCGCTTCATCAATTGGTTACAGATGGAAGAATTCACCCAGCTAGAATTGAAGAAGTTGTTGCTAAGGTGAAGAAAAACATTGAAGAGGAAATTGTTGAAGTTGGAAAAAGAACCTGCATTGAACTTGGGGTTCATGGCCTTCATAGTGAATTGGTTCGAATGGTGGGAAGAATGAAATACCGTTCTTCATACGGACAAAATCTATTGCAACACAGCCGTGAAGTTGCAAACCTATGTTCTACCATGGCAAGTGAATTGGGCTTGAATCCGAAAACAGCTAAACGTGCCGGTTTACTTCATGACATAGGAAAAGTACCTGATGACGAAAGCGAATTGCCACACGCAATTTTAGGAATGAAACTCGCCGAGAAATACGGTGAAAAACCAGAAGTTTGCAACGCAATTGGCGCTCACCACGATGAAATTGAAATGACCACACTTTTGTCGCCAATCATTCAGGTTTGTGATGCAATAAGCGGAGCACGTCCCGGCGCACGTCGTGAAGTTGTAGAAGCATATATTCAACGTCTGCGTGATTTAGAAAATCTAGCTATGGAGTTCCCAGGAGTTTCGAAGTCATTTGCTATTCAAGCGGGAAGAGAGCTTCGTGTTATGGTTGAAGCTGATAAAGTTACAGATGAACAAGCAGATGCCATGGCCATTAGTCTAGCAAGTAGAATTGAAACGGAAATGACCTATCCCGGTCAGGTTCGTGTTACTGTTATTCGTGAAAAACGCGCTGTTGGCGTGGCCCGATAAATGGGAATAGGAAAATTAAAAAGGCGGTATACACCGCCTTTTTTTATTTCATCTTCGCCCGAATTTCCAACTTATCACGCCTTCCAAACTTTCTATTAAAATCCATACGCCAATACAAACCCGTACTAAACCAAAATTGGGCTTCACCCTTGAACTGAGTTTGTAAATAGGCATCAGTCATCCATGATAATTTACCAAATGGAATACGTAACCCTAAAGTGCCGTAATATGCAGATGGTAAAGACCAATTAATATTAGTCAGTTCTGGCCTATAAACAGCACCAAATCCATAATGAAAAACCCGAATAGCCACACCATCAACACCCAAATGCATCTGGAATTTCTCAGCAGGTTTAACCCAAAGTGTATCTATAACTGAGGGAAGCAATCGAGTGCTCGGAATATCAATGTAATTGATGCGTATTCCAATTAAATCTGAACTTACAGGATATCCTTTTCCTCTTCGGTTGTATTTTTCAAAATTATGTTTAATATAAAGTCCTGCCGAATAAGAAAATGTACCTGACTTCAATGTAAACGCTCCCACAGAATCAACAACATTCGAATTTGAAAAAAGCTGTGTTCCCAATTGAAACGCCAATGTATGCGCCCTGTTTTTTTTCTCTTTATAAACTTCTTGTCGAAATATTTTATGCTCTACTCTATTTTTTAAATGATTCAACTCAGAAACATCTTTACCATATTTTTTTTCCAATGATATGAGTATCTTTTGTGACTCATCATATTTGCGCTGATGAAACAACTTCTCAGCCTCATGCAATCCTTTACTTCGCTCATAAACCAAATACAACTCAATGAGCTCACTGTATTTTTTAAAATTTACATCTTGTACTTGATCTAATTTTTTCTTGAAGAACACAACGTCTGCTTCAACCTCCTTGCTCAAGGCATCTTCGAAAGAGAGAGCTAACTTATTGAAATATTCTTTTTTCAATTCTTCCTTCAACGATTTAAAATCAGATTCGCACGTAATTAACGAGCAATACAAATCCAATTGAGTAAGTGCTTCTTCGTATTTCGAATTGGATTCTAAAACAGCAACCTCACGCTTCACTTTAAGTTTATAATCGGCCATCGCCATTTCCAATTCACTCGCTATTTTTTCGTTGTCTCTATATTCTCTTTGAAGTTTTCTCAAATTTATTATGGCTTCATTATAATTCTCTGCCCGCAACAAATCACGTATTGTGGACATTTCCGATTCATATTTCAACTGCGTTTGAGACGACTTCAACTGAGCAATCATGGAATTGCAATCCTCATTCAAATCGTCATATTCCGAATCGTCTAAATCTGGTTTTAAGTAAATAGAGGTTCTCATTTGTGCATTCAGCTCGTTTAAACGCTGAGCATATTTCTGAGCATCTACTTTATTTGACGAACGAATTACAGCTCGAATCTCGTTGTTCAAAAGCCTCAAATTACTTGTACAATCTGCATAATTCGATAAAGCCAAGGCCTCTTTGTCTATAGTAAATCTGCCAAAAAGTTTTTTATTATCCTTGTCGAAACAGAAATTAAATGAACCGAAACTAATGTTGGCGTTGGAAGAAATATCAACATGCTCATTGAAATAAGAATTGAATTGCCGACCAAATTCTTCGGTTTCATTTTTCATTGACGTTTTAACGGAAACAACAATTTTCTCGGCCATTTCCTTCCTTAATTGTGTTTTCAGAAGTTGTTTGGCCTGCTCAACTGACTCTTCATTTTTCTTCTCTACCCACTTCACTCCTGTCACTTCAACCTCAAAATCTTTCTTCTCAAAAACGTAAAAATCGGAACATTGCGCAGCAATCATTGAAGGTATCATGAGAATACCCGTGAAGAAAGTAAATAATGAAAAACGAAACCTCAACCTCATGATTTATGCATCCAACGCTTGCCTCAAATCGGCAATAATATCTTCTGAATTTTCAATTCCAACGCTAAGTCGAATCATGCCTTCAGTTATGCCCAAGCGAATTTTCTCCTCATCAGCCACGTCAGCATGTGTCATGGAAAATGGGTGCTGGGCTAAACTTTCATTGCTACCGAGACTCACCGCAAGTTTAATCAGTTCGCAATGATCCAAAACGCGGAACGCACCCTCTTCACCACCCACTACATCAAAACTTATCATAGCTCCAGCACTTGAACATTGCTTTTGAAACAAAGCAACCTGTCTCTCTCCTTGGCTGATAGATCCAGGAAAATAAACTTTCGAAACCTTTGGGTGCGATTTTAAAAAAGCAACTACATCTATTGCATTTTTAGCTTGTTGATCCATTCGAATCTTCAAAGTCTCTATGCTTCGCGTTAACAACCAGGCGGTATATGGAGCAATCATGTTTCCCAAGAATGTTCGCAATGTTTTTATTTTCAACACATGCTCTTTCTTACCCACAACTACCCCAGCAATTAAATCACTGTGACCGCTTAAATATTTTGTTGCGCTGTAACAAACTACATCGGCTCCAAAATCCATTGGCTTCTGCCACAAAGGGCCCATATATGTATTGTCAACTGAGAAAATTACTTGATTACCACCCTTCGCTTGAATTTCATCTCGAATGGCATTCAACATTTCTAAATCGAACAAGTCATTCGTTGGATTAGCTGGAGTTTCAACATAAACCATTTTAACCTTTGACCAGGCTTGAGCTGATTCTATTTTTTCATAGATTGAGTCATATGTGTCTTGTGGATCAAAATCAATTCTTTCAATTCCGAACTCAATTAAAACTTGATGCACAAAATGATGCGTACCACCATAAGTCGGATGACTAAATAAGACTACATCACCTGGTTTCAAATAAGCCAACATGGTTGTGGCTATGGCAGACATTCCCGATTCAAATGCAGCCGCCTCATCAGCTCCTTCCCAAAGGGCGAGTCTTTCTTCCAGAATTTGCATATTCGGATTATTCAAACGACTGTAAATTAACCCCAATTGTTCCCCTTCGGCGGCTTGGTCTTTTCCGTAGGCCAATGCAAAAAAACGTTTTCCTTCAGCAGAATTATTGAAAGCAAAAGTTGATGTTTGGAAAATGGGGGTTTTCACTGAGCCTTCGCTCCATTTCGGATTGTATCCGTGGCTCATCATCCATGATTCGGGGTGCTTCTTCATTTCACAAAAATAGGTTGAATGAGAGAGATTTATACCAACACAAGTCAACAATTCCTTATCTTTGAGCTCTGAAATGCAGTTTCAACATCCGGAAATACTTTGGGGGCTTTTAGCTCTTGTTATTCCAATCATCATTCATCTTTTTAATTTTCGCAGATACAAGAGAGTTGCATTTTCTAATGTTGCCTTTTTGGAACAAGTCAAGACTGAGACCAACAAAGCTTCGAAAATTCGAAATCTCATTCTACTTTTCATTCGACTCTTGCTCATTGCAGCGCTTGTTTTTGCCTTTGCTCAACCCTTTCTTCCAACCTCTGAAAGCGCAGGAATGAAAGGTCAACGTAGTGTGAGTATATACATTGACAACAGCTTTAGCTCTCAAAATGTCTGGCAGGGCAACGCGCTTTTAGAATGGCACAAAGAAAAAGCAAGTCAAGTGGTTCAATCATTTTCAAATTTCGACCGCTTTCAAATACTCACCAATGACATTACAGGAAAAGATTTGCAGTCACTTTCGAAAGATGAGGCATTAAGTATTATTCAAAGCATTACTTACTCCACTCAACCACAAAATTTCAGTGAGTTGAATGAGCGACAAAACGCCTATTTTTCCAAAGCATCGGCAGACATTCATTTGCATTATTGGTTCAGTGACTTTCAAAAAAATGAGTATTCGTTCCAACCAACATCTCCTGATACATCGCACCATTATTATGGAATTCCAACCTACCCAGATCAAAACTCAAACATATCCATAGACACACTCTACTTCAAATCGAATCAACGCGTTTTGAATCAACCAGATACTTTGGTAGTTGCGCTGACAAATCACGGAAAAACCAGCCATCAAGCCAACGTTCAATTGGATATTGATGGAAATCAGAAGGCGGTGGCATCAGTTGAGCTTCCGGCCGAATCTCAACAATTGGTCACTCTTAATTTCGCAACTACCTCTGGAGGAATTCATAACGGACAAGTTTCAGTGGCTGACGAGTTTATACCTTTCGACAATTCATTATTCTTCACTTTTGAAATTTTAGAAAAAATAAATGTTCTTGAATTCGTAGGAACAGAAACCAAGAAACTCAATGCACTGTTCGAAAACGACCCGAATTTTTCATTTGAATCAAGAACCATTGAAACGTTTCAATCTGAATTACCGAACACCATTCAATTGATTATTTGTCAGGGCGTACAAAATTTCAATTCAGAACAAATTGGATGGCTTGAAAGTTTCGTGCAAAATGGAGGTTCAGTCTTCTTGCTTCCACACTCTAACAGTAATTTGGACTCTTATAATAATTTGTTAGGAAGACTTGGAAGTGTTCAAATGCTAAGCAAAAACGCACAGCCCATTCAAGTTCAATCATTTGAATTGAAAGACCCATTTTACGCTCCGGCCTTTGAGAAATTGCAAGAAAACACAACGCTTCCCCGAATCACCTCTCATTTCCCTCTTGCCAATAACAACTTGAACAGTGTATCATTAATAACCCTACAAGACAATTCCCCTTTGCTTTGCTACACCAAGAAAGGTGCTGGAAAAATATATGTATCTAGTGTTTCAACCATTGTGAGTGAAAGTAATTTCACTCAGCATGCTCTTTTTCCAATTTCCCTCATACGTGCAGCAGAATTAAGTGGAAAACTAACTCCAACCTACGCTACGCTATCAGAGAGCAGCTACATCTCGTTAACACTTGCCATGCCTTCTTCAAACGGTTTATATACACTTAAAGATGTATCAAATGGACAAGAGTTTATTGCTCAATCAAGAAACAATGGAAATAATGTAGAAATTTTTATTCCGAATGAAATTTCTCGTTCTGGAACATATCAAATCAAAAATGATCAAACCGTTGTTGGCGGAATTGCCTTGAACTACCCAAGAAGTGAAAGTTCGTTAAACTACTACAACAAAGAAGAAATCCTTGCGCTAGCAGGTAAAACGTCATTCCATATTGAAGACACTACACCAGAGATGCTTGGGCATATTGCCACGAAAATAGCTGGCGGTATTACTTATTGGTGGCATCTGATACTTGTGGCATTGTGTTTATTGGCATTGGAAATTTTGATCATTCAACTT
>CAYSEX010000023.1:0-549 GCA_964430305.1 uncultured Chryseobacterium sp. | reverse complement strand
CTGGTCATGCAATGCATCTAAAAACAACAAACGCCATTGTTGAAAATGGTCATCTCATTCAATGGGGAAAAGAAGTAACCACCAAAGATTGTGATCATATTTTAAAAGCAAAAGGACAATATTTATGCTCAGGGCTTACAGATCTAAATGCCTCTGTTGGAGAACCTGGACATGAACACAGAGAAACACTCTTAACGGCCATGAAAGCAGCCATTGCCGGAGGATACTCGCGAGTGGCTGTAATTCCAAGTTCAACTCCTCATGCAGACACCAAAGCGGTTCTTCAACAAATTCAAGAATACAACACACCTGAATTCGAATTTCTTCCGTTTGCTCATCTTTCAAAGGGGGGCGAAGGCAAACAACTTACTGAGTTTTATGAATTGAAAAACGCAGGCGCCGTTGGATTCAGCGACTACATGGGCAACAGTTCAACTGAACTCATGATGCGAGCTTTGGAATACAGCAAGCAAGTTCAAGGTAAAATTTTTTCATTCCCGCATGACCCCGGTGTTCATCCAAAAGCGCTCATGCACGAAGGAATTACCT
>CAYSEX010000022.1:0-35663 GCA_964430305.1 uncultured Chryseobacterium sp. | reverse complement strand
AATTCACGAAGTATAATCTCACTATCTGAACTACGCATCTCCGGATCTTCAGCCAACCACTCGTTGGCAATGTTCCGAGCCGCAGCCATCATCTGCTGATCACGCATTAAGTCAGCAATCTTCAACTGTAATACCCCACTCTGCTGTGTTCCCGCCAAATCGCCCGGCCCACGCAACTGCAAATCCACTTCCGCTATCTCAAATCCATCATTCGTTCGCACCATGGTCTCCATGCGCAACTTCGTATCCTCACTCAATTTATTTCCAGTCATTAAAACACAATAACTCTGATCCGCTCCCCTTCCCACCCTACCACGTAACTGATGCAACTGCGACAGCCCAAAACGTTCCGCACTCTCTATCACCATCACACTCGCATTCGGAACATTCACCCCCACCTCAATCACTGTAGTAGCGACCAAAATCTGCGTCTTCTTCTCAATAAACTGCTTCATCTCAAAATCGCGATCCTCTGCCTTCATTCTGCCATGAACAATACTGATGAAATAATTCGGCATGGGAAAAGCTCGAGAAATACTCTCATACCCATCAAATAAATCTTTGTAATCTAAAGTCTCACTTTCTTCAATCATCGGATACACCACATACACTTGCCTTCCCTTCGCAATTTCCTGACGCATAAATTCAAACAACATAATTCTATAATTGTCTGAATGCCATTCCGTTTTAATTGGCTTTCTTCCCGGTGGCAATTCGTCAATCACGCTCACATCTAAATCGCCATAAACAGTCATAGCCAGTGTTCTTGGTATGGGGGTAGCTGTCATAACCAATACGTGCGGAGGTATCATGGCTTTCTTCCACAATGCCGCACGCTGTGCAACACCAAATCTGTGCTGTTCGTCAATTACAACCAAACCCAAATTAGAAAATTCAACAACTGGTTCAATCAATGCATGAGTACCAATCACAAATTTCAACTCGCCACTCTTCAGATCCTCTAATAATTTTACTCGATCTTTTTTCTTCACCGAACCTGTCAACAATTCAACCCGCACACCAAGAGGCGCTAATAATTCAGATATGCCCTCAAAATGCTGATTAGCGAGAATTTCCGTCGGAGCCATGAGACATGCTTGGAACCCGTTGTCTATGGCCAAGATAACAGCCATAAGCGCAACAATGGTCTTTCCACTTCCAACATCGCCCTGTACCAATCGATTCATGTGTGTCCCCTTCGAAACATCATTGCGAATTTCCTTGACCACACGTTTCTGGGCATTCGTTAATTCGAATGGCAAACAGGTTTTATAAAACTGATGAAATAAATCGCCTACCCGATGAAAAACAACTCCACGCTCATCTACTGTAGATTTTCTTTTTTGCATGACCATTTGCAACTGCAAATAAAAGAGCTCTTCAAACTTCATTCTTCGGCGTGCTTGCTCAAGCAGCTCCATTGACTTCGGTAAATGCAACTGTTGAAGCGCCAAAGCACGATCCATAAGCTTGTATTTCGAAAGCATAGAGGTGGGCAAATTCTCATCTATCTCTGCATACGCCTCTTCCATCAGTTGTGCAGTCAACTTCGAAATGGCCTGACTATTCAAACCCTTCTTTGCACATTTTTCTGTGGTACTGTAGACGGGTTTCAACATGACTCCTGCTTGCAACCGTGACTTTTCAAGATCTTCAATTTCGGGGTGTGTCAAATTGAATTTACCCTTGAAAGCAGTGGGTTTTCCGTAAACCAAACAAGGTGTATTCAATGGCAAACTCTGTTTCAACCAAGCAGGAACCTTAAACCAAACCAATTCCAATGTGCCGGTATCATCTTGAAATAATGCAATACACCTTTTCGCTCTTCCAACACCAACCTCAGAAACACGAACAATGGTCCCCATCAATTGCACCGCCACTGCCTCTGACTGAATTTCCGAAACCTTGGTAATCTGCGATTTATCTACGTATCGAAAAGGAACATGAAATAACAAATCTTCCCAAACTGAAATTCCCAACTGCTCTTTGAGCAGCTCTGCCCTTGCAGGACCCACACCACGTAAATAGGAAATATCTGTTTGCAGTTTCGACATACTTCACGAATATATAATAACTTGGGCCTGCGTTAAAAATGGAATTCTCGAAAAGAAAATATCAACTGCTTGTTGGAATAACACTGCTGGCGAAAATTTATTTCTTTGTTGCCTTTGGTATGAGTTATACTGATGGTGACCAAACCATTTTATGGCAGGTAACCAAAGACTACGCAGAAGGCATTTTCTACGGGCCATGTTTCTACGGACAAGCATACAACCCAAACCTAGAACCACTAATTGCCTTACCTTTTTATTTACTTGGAACTCCACTACCCATTGCTCTTCCACTTGCCACTGCCCTATTAAGTACCATTCCATTTTTTGTGTTCAGCTACGTATTCAAAAAAAAATGGGGGTATTGGGAAGCGAGCATTCCGCTGTTGGTTTTACTATTCCTTTCCACCGATTACGACATACTCACAGCCATTCCCAGAGGTTTTGTAACCGGAGTGTTTTTTGGATCCATTGCCTATGCCATTTGGATGCATCAACAATCATCAAGAAATGCTTTGATTGCAGGTAGTTTATTTGGCCTTGGACTTTTTTTCAACCTGAATACCATTTTAATTGCACCGCTTTTTTTCATTGATCACCCGAAAAAATGGAAACAAATACTTTCATTTTCTTCTCTATTTCTTTTGGGATCCACTTTGGGTCTTCTACTCATTCTTTGGAATCACAAATTCTATCAAAACCATCCCGAGTGGGTCATTCATCAAGCTCCAAGTTTAAAATTTGGCTTTACATTTTTCTTGGCTTGCATGAAAAAAATATATTTCTATTTTGACCAATTAACACCCCTAATCTGGCGTGGTGGAATTATTCTTCTTCCCATTTTAATTCGTTTAATGTTGTTCTTTCGAAAAAGAAATACCACTGTGAGTTGGGCCATATTCTTTGTACTTCTTGGAACATCACTGACCTTTTTCATGGAGAAAACAGCCGATTGCGGTTACTCACCTTTTTTCTCTGGCGGGCGTTTTTTCCTTGCTTTTCCATTCATCATAATGGTTCTGCTCGCCCATTTGAGTCAATTTCAATCAAGTTCTTTCTTTCAAAAAATTCAACAGTGGATTATTTTTCCTGTTGCTCTTGTATCAGTATTTAAAATTGTCTTTTTATCATCAAGTATTGCTTTTGCAGCCGATGAAATGCAAAGCCCTTGTGTAGTTGCTACAAAAGTTTCGTCTCTTCAAACGAAATGTGAAGAGATGCAAGCCTTTTCAGAAAATGCAGATATCTATATTTCACTCACTGGCGATACTCCAGAACATTCCGTAACCTACGGATGCGAATGCCTAATTGCCGATTTCGGGAAAACCCTGAATTGTGAATACGAAAGAAGACGCTGGAGAAGCAGTATGAACCAGCTTGTTTTTCATCGCATTCTCATTCATGGTGATGATGTTCGGAAGCTCAATAAATTAGACTACAATTATTTAAAAATTATCAAAGTCAATATTAAAAAGGGTTGGCTTTTAGTGGAAACAGAAGACAACTTAGAGACATTCATGTCAAAATCTCACCTCAACGAATCCTATCACCAGTGAAAATCATTCTTCAACGTGTTGCTAAAGCCTCTGTCAATGTGAACAAGCAAGAAGTTTCTCAAATTGGTCATGGCTATTTACTTCTTTTAGGCATTCATCATTTAGATAACGAAAACACAGTCAATAACGCCATAGAAAAAATATGTAAGCTGAGGCTTTTCAGCGATGCAGACGGGAAAATGAATTTAGATATTCAAAATGTTTCAGGTGAGGTTTTAGTTGTTAGTCAATTCACCCTTTACGCCAACACCCAAAAAGGAAATAGACCCAGTTTCATTGAGGCCGCACGACCAGAGCAGGCTATTCCTTTGTATAACTTTTTTTTGAAAGAACTAGCTAAATACGTTCCAGTTCAAGCTGGAATATTCGGGGCCGATATGCAAGTAGAACTCATTAACGATGGCCCTGTGACCATGCAATTGGAGTTTTAATTAATTGCGCTTCGTGACCGTGCCATCTGTATAGTGCACCGTTTTTATTCGAATAAAGACTTTTGTTGCTCCCTCAACCCAGACCGTCTCTAAATCTTGTGTTTTTCCTCCAATTGCAATAGGATCAGTAAAATTCCCAGACTGCCATTGACCTTCGCGTGTACCTTTTAAATCTCCGAAATTGTCATAAAATTTCGCCTCCCATTTCAGTCCATCAACTACTTTTTTCGAATTGTTTTGGAACTCAACATAATACCCAGCGTTGTATCCAAATGTATTCTGAGTTTGAGCTGACAACACTTTCACCATTCCAAAATCTGAGTGGCTTTGTGAAAAAGATATTTGACAAATAAGGACTGAGCAAATTAATAAAAGGTATCGCATAAAAATATATTTAAAAATTGAACGGAGACTTAATTAAAATGTTGTAGTGACTCACCGCGTTTCATCGCGTGATAATGACCAGATAATTTCCCAATCCATCTCGAAAAAACTTGCATCGCTTCTTGGGTTTCTTCAGACACATTTTTCTTTTGCAAACGGAGCATTAAGAGTCCGTATAGCGCGGTTAAGCACATTTCAACGTCAGACATTTGATCAACATTCGAACGCTTCCTGTATTCACTCAATGGCTCTTGAATAGAGGAATACACTTCCATGTACTCTTTATCTTTCAGCAAGGTGGTTAAAGTCTGATGCAAAAAATTTAATTCACCAATTAATTCAGACAACTCCGAAATAGATCCTTTCTCTACGACGCGTTCGTTTTTCATGGTAGCAGCCAATTCTGCGAACCACTTTTTTTCTATGGCCACACGATCTTCATTGGGCAAGTACGATCGAATAAATCCGTCTAAGGCGTCAACATCAAATTGAACAGCACGAAGTAGATCTTGCATTTGCCACAAATACAAGATGTACTCAGCAATATTCTCTTTGTATTTTATTTCGGCAATGGTCATCGTTTATTGCTTCGTTTTGGCGTACTCCTCGTTCAACCCAGTAATTACAGTGTTCGTTAAATCGTATAACGGATTTCCAAACATTAACAATGGAGCGGCCTGCTGATAAGCAAAGACATAATCCCACCCTTGCTCTTTCGACACCTTTTCAATGTACTCGCTCACTCTGTTATGCAATTCAGTTTGTAAGGCGGTTTCACTTTCCATGAGTCGCTGCTCTTCCTGCTGTTGAATTTGAGCCAATTCATTTTGAAGTTGCATAAGTCTACCCTCACTCACTCGTTTATCCTCAGCTGTAGGATTACCATTTTGCATGTAATACATTAATTCATCAGCTTCTTTTTGTCGCGTTTGAATTTCTTGTTGCAGTTTTTTATCGGCTGTTTCCAAATTTGCTTGAAGCTCTTTCGATTTCTCAAGAATAAACGCATATTTAGCGTTGATGGAGTCTAGATTCACGTAGGCCACCTTCACTTGGCCAGGGCTTATGGAGTCCGTAATTTTCGATTTACTCACTTCTTCCTTCAGTGTGGAAATTTGATTGTATTGCAGCAAAACAAAAATCAAAGAAACAACTGACACAAGCAAAGCAAGTACAGTTAAATAAGGAACGCCTTTCTTTTCTTGGCTCACAGAATTTATTGCGGGTTCAGGGTTTGTCGGTAATTGAGAGTCCATAGTTTGTGTAATTGCTGAAATTGTTCTTCAATATTATTCAAAAAATCTTGATTAAGTAATTTTTTAATGTCATTTACATTCGGTAGCTGCTCTTGATCAATTTTAATGGTTTGTTTGTACGAAGCTGCTTCGAACTCAACAATCCACTTTCCATTCCAAGAATGGATTACAATGCGCATACGCTCGTGTGGAATTTGCTCAATGGCTCTCATGTAGATATTTTCTTTAAACGAATCATGACTAAAATAGCTAACAGCGTAAATGAAATTGCAACATACCCTACCGTATCATAGTGATACATGGGGCCATTGACATCTGGCTGCACCACAATCATTCCAGCAATAGCGGCACTCGCCCCACTCGCTAAACTTTGCGCTGCTGAATTCAAACTCATAAAACCTGCCCTGTATTTCGGGTTTACAACGCCCGAAATAATAGTATTTGCAGGTATCATTCTTCCAGTTACAAAAATGAAAAATATACCTGACAAGATAAGCACTAACCACAATGGCGTTTCACTGAGATGTGTGTTTACAAATATGGGAACAATGGAGACCAATGCGAAGAATTGAAATATTCGAAATCTCCCCAATTTATCTACGAACTTTCCAATTAAAATGGAACTCACTACAGTGCATAAGCCTCCTACGAGATACATGTATTTCACTTCTTCTTGTTCCAATTTCACATTGCTTATCATGAATGGTGCTAGCATGGAGATGATTGTGAACTGTCCCAGAACCAACAATATTGTGAAGAGTAACGCACTGCGTTGTGCAGGATTTTTAAAAGTGTACGAAATGGTCTCGAGAGGTTGAAATTTTTTACTTGAGTCGAGGTGATCTCTCAGTCGAGGCAGATAAATCCAGGCTAAAATCCAAAATGGCACCGCCAAACCTGCTACCAAATAAAAAGGCACGTGCCAATTGCCATCAAATAAATCTACCAGCATCAACGAAATGGGCACACCAACAACCGAAGCAAATGAAAACGCAAGCGTAATGGTAGCCATAGCTCTTCCTCTACGTTCCATTGGAAATACATCTGCAACAATACTCATGACAAGTCCACCCAACAACCCCCCTGTAAATCCGGTGAATACACGCGTACCAATAAATAAAGCATAATTCAATTCCAAGTTGGTAGTTGTTGGTACAATTGCACTGCTCAAAGTTCCGAGAATAAATCCCAGATAAGCTACCAAAAGTGCTCGCTTTCGATCCAATGAATCGAGATAAAAAACTCCGATAAACGCTGTAATCCCTGCAGCAAGTCCATACGCACTAACCAACCATCCGAATCCTGTTGGATTGATATGTAAATCTCGTTTCAGCAGATCACCCATGGGCATCATAATCATGAAGTCCACAATGTTAGTGAATTGAATTGCAGCTAGTGTAATGAGAACAACTCGCTCCTGCTTCTTAGTCAACTTCATTGTTCCAAATTTTCTGTTCATGCTCAACGCGTGCAGCCATTTCACCCTTAAATGGGAAACGCTGTGGCTCATGAGCAGGATGCACATTTCTAAAAAAAGGTGTTAGCATCATGTTCCGAAAAAAGCCCGGGTGACGCGCGGCTACTTTCATTTTTACAGGAAATGCGCCAAAAGTTGATTTCATTTCACTTGCTGTTCTACCAAATGCAATTGAACTGCACTTTTTGTTTATTGCCATTTGAATGAACTCAACAAGCATGCGTCCGTATATGGAATGCTGTTGATTTTGGCTATAATCTATTCCAACAGCAAAAGCTTCAAGCTCTAGACCGTTTATAATTCCGATTTGAAAACCTATTACCTCATCCTGTAATTCAAAAACTTGAACCAACATTCGTTCTTTCAGCTGCGTTTTCAAGTGCAACAAAAACTCCATACTCATGGGTTCCATGGCAAAATCAGCACGATCATAAACCGCTCTGTACAATACTTGAAGGATTTGCACATTTTTCTGCATATCTTCCAAAAGCCACTCACGCACTTGCAATTCACTTGATTTATTCAACACTGCCTTGACCTTCGTTCTAAATTTTGTATTGAGATCATTGAGATAGTCATCCAAAACAGACCAATGATCTGCCAAGTGCATTCTGTTCTGGTTATCGACCTGAAAAACATGAAAACCACATTTTTTCAATTCATCCGTTTGTTCAAATGCATTGGGATAAAAGTCTTTAATCAATATACCCATAGCACGCTTCTTACGAGCACGCATGGTTACCGTCAGCGCATTCGCTGCCGCGCACAAGGCTTGCATAGCAACATGTGCGTTTATTTCATCCTTGAAATAATAACCATGCTCACCCGTACAATGCGGATTCCCACAGACCAACATTGAATATCTCGATGTAGCACTCTTAAATGTTCTTCCCACAATCTCAACTCCTCCTGTGGTATTCACATGCGAGCTTAAATCACCGCTGATAAAACATATTTCATGAAATACACCCACGCCAACAGGCTCATCATCTTTGTAAAAAAGGATGAAGGTCATGGCTTGAGGATGCCCCAAGTCCACCGCGGTTAAATAGGACGGTGACAAAAACAAATTAGTATCCCCAACAACCGCTTTCCAATGCTGAATATTAACCAAAGAAAAACTGCGATGAGCTTGGTAAGTCAAGCCAACCTCTCTGAGCCCCCAACGACTCACTTTTCTCTCTTCCAGTAAACACGCTTTCATTTTCTCCATGCAAATGTAAAGACACCCATGCATTAACTTTGTTCATTATGGATGAGTTGCACGAGAAAAATATATTATTCTTTGATGGCACGTGCGGTTTTTGTCACAAAAGCGTGCAGATTTTCTATAACAACAGAGCCAAAAACATCTACTTCGCTCCAATTCAAGGCCAGTCAGCTGAATACTTGCAAATGCCGGAAATAGCAAGGAATGCCAACTCACTTGTTTTGTTCTCAAATCAAAAATTTCACACCGAGGGTCAAGCTTTGCGCAAATTATACGCTTTCACAAAACCCTTTTCTAAGTTGCGAATGCTTTTGGGCCTATGCCATGTTTTACCCTTGCTGCTGGTGAATGTCACCTACCGGATAATTTCTAAGAACCGACAAAAACTATACTCAACCAACGCTTGCTCATTCAACAATGAGATTCAAGAATACATATTACCATGATTGAAAACATTTCCCTTTCAACACACCTAATAAACATTAGCATTCTATTCTTAGCAGCGTTGCTTTTAGGGGTTTTGCTTTATTCAAGTTCAGAACGAATTCAAAAAAGAATTTTGACCATTGAACTTGGACTTCTATTCTGGATTCTCTTTCAAACTACCTTATCGCTGAACAGATGGTATATGGATCAAAAATCTGGCGCATTGCATCTCTTATTCCCTTTCTTATTCCCCATTGCCATTTATATTTTTCTCAATGCTACTCCCAGAGGCAAACGATTGTTCCTTGGCCTAAACCAAAAGAATTTAATTCTTTTACAGACCATTCGAATTCCATTGGGAATTCTATTTCTGCTTCTTTCCAAAGACAGACAAGCGCCAATGGAGATGACTATTCTCGGATTAAACTTTGACATATTCTTTGGAGTCTTTGCTATGCTCGCCTATCTGTTCTATCAAAAAATAGAATCGAATAGAAAACTAGTCCATTCACTGCACATACTTGGCTTAATAAGCATGTTGGTACAAATGACGCTATCCTTCTTTTCTGTCGCTGGTCCTCATCAGCGTTTGGGAATTACACAACCTTTCTACGCGGCTACACATTTCCCGTTTAGCCTAACTCCAACTGTTCTATTCGGATTTCTCTTCGTTGCTCACTTGCTTGCGATTGCGCCAAAGTCCAAATCCTGATAACCCCAAAAGCAGACAGAACAAAATAGATCCTGCAGTGGAAATGGTATTTCCTTTGCTCCAAACCTCAGGTTCAAATTTCCAAACCACTTCATGCTTGCCCGGTGGCAGCATAATTCCTCGCAACACATAGTTCACAGGTGCATATTCAACCTCTTGACCATCAACAGTGCATTTCCAACCTTTCGGATAATATATCTCACTGAATACAATGGGTGTTTCGGAACTAGCATTATTTAAAGCTTCGTATACCAATTCATTCGTTGCGTATTTCTTCAGTATAACGCTCGAGGTCGAATCCACAGAAGTTGATCCCGTATGAAATATAGACTGATATTTACTTTGTGTAACTGCTGTGTTATAGACATTCAAGTCCTTTAAACCTAGCATTTCCTCATCGGCAGAATTCACTTGCTTCACTTCACTTACAAACCAAGCATTCCCGCATGACCATTTGTTTACATTGGCATCGGCCTCTGGACTGAATATGATGTATTTGGTATTCAACATATTCAAGACATTTTGCTCCTTGAGCATTTTCATTTCTTGTGAATCAAGTACCATGAAAATACTATCAGCCATAGCTTGGGTGACATTACCCAACTGAGACAATGACTGTAAATACTCCATTTTACTTTGCTGAAAAGCAGTCACGCTTTGAATTTGAGATGACAAATAAAAATCAATCAACTCATTGTATCGCTTCAACTTCGCACCATGGTATCCACCAATGCTTTTATGGTAATAAGAAGTTCTCGCCTCATTGAATGGATTTCCTAGTTTTAAGACACGGTAATCGGTATTCAATCCCAACGCACCAAATTGCGCCAGTGTATCTAAATTTTTCTGATTCTTAACCGCACCATACATACCACTCGCATCCATAGCCTGCTTCAACTTTTTCACTTCTTCATCAAAGGCTGAAACATTTTTTTTCTCTGCGAGCAAAATGGAAACATCGGCCTTTGTTGGTTTAACGGGAAGTTGTTTATCGCCCTCTGGTATGAACGATGCATATTTCCCCTTTTCCATATCGGTATTCAGATATCTTCTAGACACTGACAATTGATCGAATAATACAATAAGTCCGACCACAGGCAGCATGGCTAAGTGCACACTTTCATTTTTCACGAAAAGAAATACACAAACAACCAAAACCCCGAGGAAAGCCAGTAGTAATGAACGACCTGAATCCGATTTTGCTATTTCTTTTCGAATGGAATAAACTGCTCCCTCGTAATCTTCAGCTTCTTCATTGAATGCCGCCAATTGAGCGTTTATTTGATCAGGAGTATCTGCAAGCTGTTCTTTCAACATTTGCGGCGCAGATTCTTTGATTTTCGCAATGGACTCAATTTCATTGACATTTCGAATTTCACCCGCAGCACTTGGATTCAAGTATAGATATCCAAGAGCCAATATCCAAATTGCAGAAGCACCAATGAGAACTTTTTTTGCTTTGCCTCCAAAAGCCAGTTGACCTTCCTTTAAATCTTTCAAAAACAACATGGCCATTGCACCCGCCATAACCTGTATTAATACCAAAATCATTTTGCTATCGCGAAACTTGTTGTACAGCGGAATCTTATTGATGAAAAATTCATTCATCCCTGTCATTTCTTTCTGACAAAGCATCAGAGCCAAAATTCCAATAATTAAAAACGGCCATTTCAAAGAGTCTTTAGATCCAACCAAACCCAAAATCATGAGGGTTAAAATGAACGCTCCAAAATAAAATGCGCCGCCCGTAAAATTTTGATCTCCCCAATAAGCGGTCGGATAAACCCCATTTTGTAACATTGACAATTGAAAGTAACTCGAAGGCTTGCCTTGCATAGCTTGCTTCCAATCCTTATTGAACTTACTAATCTCTTTATTCGATTTTGAAAGACTTCCAATTTCATCTTGGTATTCGGTTAATGGCTTCGATACACCACCCTTTATATTGGGAATTAAGATTCCCCATTGTTCTCCAGATGCATAGTTGTAATCTAATATATACGAACCACTCAAGCCCTCTTGCTCTGTATTCCCGCCGTTTTCAGGCTTAATGGTCAATTCTGAACTACCACGGGTGGTATACTCACCATATTCTTGTGTTGCCATTAAATTACTTGCGCTAGGTAAAACGGCAGCTACCGTTGCTAAACCAAGGAAGCCTGCGGTTATGGCTAATTCTTTGAACTTTTTATTCAAAATAAATTTCACAGTCTCTGCAATTACAACAGCTCCTAGTAAAAACGCAAGATAGTAGGTCATTTGCAAGTGATTGGCAGCAATGTTTAATCCCAAAAACAACATAAAAACAGCACTTCCCAGAATTCGGTTACCACGCAGTGCTAGAATTAAACCTCCCAATGTTGGAGCCATAAATGCAATGGCAGTAACTTTTCCCGTATGACCGGCACCTAGATACAAAATGTTAATTGTTGCTAATCCAAATGCAATGGAGCCAATGAGGCTGTACCATGGACCAAGACGCAAACAAAGGCCAAGGATATAGTAACCAATAAAGCATAAAAATAAAGTGCCTATTGCACCGGGTAGACCCAAACGGAAGAACAAAAGAATGGGACGAAGAATGTTCGCGTTGTGTTCTGTTGACACCTGATAACCCGGCATACCTCCAAACATGCTGTTTGTCCATAAACCTTCTTCGTCATGCAAGATGCGATAATTCATTAACTCTTGTGACATCCCCTTCCATTGCACAATGTCACTCTGCTCCAAATCATATCCCTTCATGATTGGAGAAAAATAAAATGCAGAAATTGCAATTAAAACTGCAATAGCTATGGCATGAGGCCAAGCCAATTGAAAATAGGGATTCTTAAGCATGTCTTTACTAATCTTTAATTTCTATATAATCTATATACTCACCTTCCGGTGTTGACTTTCGCGTTTTTGTCTCTTTTTGAACATGAACTTCACCTTCCCTTCGTTGCTGTTGCTTAACCTCTTCATTCACTTTTCGAACGGCATAATTTGCTGTTAGCTTAATGAAAAACCGAAAGATTGAGGAAACAACTATCAACCAAAAAATAATTTTTACCAAACCGGTTAAACTTGCAGTAATCATCTCGTTAGTTCAGAGAAAACATCTTCCAATTTCTTTCCATTTTGTGTAAAAGATTCAATTGCTCCATCGGCTACAATTTCACCTTTTCGTATAATAATTACCCTACTGCACATGGCTTCTACTTCTTGCATAATGTGTGTGCTAAGCAAAACCGTTTTTTGTTTTCCTATGCTAACAATCACATCGCGAATTTCTTTTATCTGATTCGGATCTAATCCACTTGTAGGTTCATCTAAGATTAAGACTTCCGGATCATGTATAATACTCTGAGCAAGTCCCACACGCTGCTTATAACCTTTTGAAAGCTGGTGTATTTTTTTATGTGACTCAGAACCCAATCCAACCAATTGAATCATTTCTTCAACCCGCTTCTCAACGTCCTTTACCTTGTGTATTTGAGCAACAAAAGTCAAGTATTCTCTTACGTACATGTCCATGTAAAGTGGATTTTTTTCTGGCAAATAGCCTACACGCTTCTTCACTTCAAATGGATTCTCAAGAACTGAATTTCCACAGACATAAATCTTCCCACTATTGGGAGGAATATAGCCCGTAATAATTTTCATCATTGTACTTTTTCCTGCGCCATTCGGCCCAAGAAACCCCACGATTTCAGCCTTTCCCACTTCAAATCCTACTTGATTCAAAGCCTTTTGCTGCCCGTAAAGCTTGCTAACGTTTTCAACTAAAATTGACATGCTCTTTTTTGTTCGAGCGTAAAGATAGGGAATCTGAAAAATTAATTAACCGAAACTATGACCAGAATCAATAGGAATAAGGTGACATAAAGATTATCTTCGAGCCACTTTTAGATTATGAAAACACAACAATTTTATTGGAGCAAAGAATCCAATTGGAATCTTCCTGAAGCCCCCCTTCAAGATGCTCAAGTACTGTTCATATTTGCGGGTATCGATGTGATTGAAACCAAATTGGCTTACGACGAACTGAAAAGTCATTTCCCAAAAGCTGATCAGATATATATGAGTACTAGCGGTGAAATCATGGGGAACGAAATAAAAGACGATTCGCTTGTAGTTACTGCAGTTCAATTCGAGAAAACACCAATTCAAATTCAATCCTTTGAAAAAGAAAATCAGGAAAGCGCTTTTGATCTTGGAACCCGGATAGGCGAGGGAATGAACTCCTCAGAACTAAAGCATTTGTTAATTTTCTCGGAAGGTCATGATACAAACGGAGATCATCTGATTGAAGGTCTTCGCAGTAAAATTGATTCTAAAGTGCCAATCACAGGTGGCTTGGCTGGCGATGCTGGTCGTTTCAACAGGACCATTGTTGGACTAAACAAT
This sequence comes from uncultured Chryseobacterium sp., assembly GCA_964430305.1. GTDB lineage: Bacteria > Bacteroidota > Bacteroidia > Flavobacteriales_D > Sanyastnellaceae > CAIZGX01. The sequence continues at coordinate 21,771 of CAYSEX010000022.1, read as the reverse complement.
AAACTTTCTGATCGCATGGTCATTGCCATTGGATTGCATGGCGATGCTATTCGCACTTCTTATGGATCTAAAGATGGATGGGATGTATTTGGCCCAATTCGCACCATTACACAATCTTCGGAGAATACATTGATGGAATTGGATCATACGAACGCATTAGAATTGTATAAAAAATACTTGGGCGACCGGGCGCAAGAATTACCAGGAGCAGCCTTGCTTTTTCCACTTCACCTCACCTTCCCTGACGGAACGAAAGTAGTTCGAACTATCCTTTCCATCAATGAAGATGAAAAAACCATGAACTTCGCAGGAACTGTTCCGGTTGGAGCCAAAGCTCAATTTATGATGGCGAATTTTGACCGTGTTATTCAAGGAGCTGCCAATGCTGCCAACCAAGCGAAAATGGAAGTTGATTCACAACTGACGTTAATGGTTTCATGTGTTGGAAGAAAACTTGTCATGAAAAATAGAACTGAAGAAGAACTTGAAGCTGTTACAGACACCCTAGGGGATAGTACGTATTTCGGGTTTTATAGCAACGGTGAAATTTGCCCAACTTCAGAAGGACACTCTACCCTCCATAACCAAACCATGACCATTACCACAATTTCTGAGGTATAATGAGTATTGATGACTTACATCCGTTACTGAAAAGACAACTCAAAAAACACTTAAGTATCCAAGGTGTTGTTCCCAATGAAATGACATCCTTCGTGCAAAGTATTAATGAGAGCTATCAACTCTATGAACAAAGTAGGGAATTGGTGGAACGCGCAATGACTTTGAGCTCTGAAGAATTGTTCGAAAAAAACAACCTACTCGAACTTGAAACCCAAAGACAACAAAAAATCATTGAACAGCTGAAAGAAGCCATTCAAACATTAAATCCCGATACCGAAATCAAGGAAGATCACAACATATTAAAAGTGATTGACCTACTTCAAACATCTCTAAAGGAGAGAAAACAATTTGAAGAAGAACTGAATTTATCCAAAGAAAAGGCACTGAAAGATTTAGAAATAAGAAAACTCTTTTTGGCCAATATTTCGCATGAAATCCGCACTCCCATCAATGCCATTTCCGGCATGTCTGGGATTCTGGCCGATACTCCGCTCAGCCCAATACAAACAGAATACCTAGACGCCATTCAATCTTCATCTCGCAACTTAATGGCCATAGTCAATGACATACTCGACATGTCGAAATTGGAAAGTGGAAAATTCTCCATTGAAAAAATATCATTTAACCTCAGAAAATTAATTGAACCCATTTGCAAAGTTTTTGGATTAAAGGCGGAAGAAAAAGGAGTTCAACTTGAACTTGACATTTCGCCTCATGTTTCAAACAATTTAATCGGAGACCCCACACGCATTGCGCAAATTGTAAATAACCTCGTAAGTAACGCCACCAAATTCACGGAACACGGAAAAATCAATGTGCGCATTTATAAAGAAGCAATCCTCACTTGCTTCGAAGTGCAGGACACAGGCATTGGTATTTCTGAAGACAAATTAAAATCAATCTTTGAATTCTTTTCACAAGAAGACAACACCATTACACGAAGATTTGGTGGCACCGGACTTGGACTAGCAATTAGCAAATCGCTTGTGGAAATGATGCATGGTGAATTATCACTAACCTCTGAAAAAGGTGTTGGATCGAAATTCACTTTTAAGCTGGAATTGCCGGAAGGGGAAGAAGAGAAATTGAATCTTGAAAAACAAGGCAGCGCAAGACTAGACAATAAACGCGTCCTCATTGTTGAAGACAACGAACTCAACTTGTTTCTTGCAGTGACCGTTTTGAAAAAATCAGGAGCCATTATATACACGGCCGAAAATGGTCAAGTAGCTGTAGACCTATTAAAAGAACAAAGTATAGATTGTATTCTCATGGACCTACAAATGCCTGTTCTTGATGGGATATCAGCAACACAAAAAATCAGAAATGAGCTTGCATTAACAACGCCAATAATAGCTTTAACTGCCAACGCCCTTGAAAGTGAGAAAAAGAAATGTCTCGAACTGGGCATGGGTGCCTACATAACAAAACCATACGATCCCGTTTTTTTAATTCAAAGTATTTCAAACTTGATTGAACCGAATGGTACAATGAAAAAAACGGAACAAGTCAGTTTCGCGAAATTGTTTGAAATGGTCGGTGATTCTGTGCCACAAGTCATTCAATTGAGTAAAATCTTTTTAGAGCAATTCGAACAAAACTGCCATGCTGTGGAACGCGCTATTCAGAGCCAAGACAATGACACCCTTGCAAGGATTGCCCATAAAATGAAGCCGTCATTCAAACTATTTAACTTGAACGAAACAGCTACAACCTGTCAACAAATTGAAGATGCATTTCAACAGAATCATTTCAATTTGGTTCAAGACCTTTCAAGACAGATACTCAACAACCAATTTTCCATTGCGAACCAAGTGCAATCTGCACTTGACAAAGCATACAACAAACAAACATTACAATGAAAGTCGGAATTTTTGCATCGGGAAGCGGAAGTAACGCGCTAAACATCATTCAGCACGCAAAAAAATCGAACAATTTTCAAGTCGCATGTATCTTAACGAATAACCCAAAAGCGGGTGTCATTCAACACGCCACAAATGAAGAGATTCCATTTTTAGTATTTTCCAAAAGTGATTTTACTTCATCACTCACCATCTTGGAATATTTGAAAAAGCAAAACGTTGAGGTTGTTATTCTCGCTGGTTTCCTTTGGCTCATTCCAACCTATTTGGTGCAGGCCTTTCCAAATCGCATTTTAAACATACACCCCGCACTTCTTCCAAAACATGGAGGAAAAGGTATGTATGGGCATTTTGTTCATGAAGCTGTAGTGCGTGATCAGGATACTGAAAGTGGAATTACCATACATCTTGTGAATGAGAACTACGACGAAGGAGCTATTATTTTCCAAAAAAGCGAGCCCGTTGTTGGCCTGAATGCAACTGAGGTAGAACGTATTGTTCGACGCTTAGAGATTGAACATTATCCGCAAGTGATTTCGAATTTCATTCAATCACTTCAGAAATAAATCTACCTTTGATTCATGAATTGGAATTGGATTGAAATTGGATCCTGCTTCATGGTCCTTTTTGCGGTCATTGACATTGTTGGCAGCATACCCATCATTTTAGATGTAAAGAAGAAAACAGGTAATGTACAACCGCTTATTACTACGTTGGTTTCACTCATATTAATGATTCTTTTCTTGTTCGGAGGAGAAACGGTACTTGGCTTATTTGGTGTAGATGTTTATTCGTTTGCAGTGGCTGGTTCATTCATTCTCTTTTTCATTGCACTAGAAATGATTCTTGGCATTCAGTTATTCAAGCAAAAAGATACTTCAAGTAAAATAGCGGCTGTGGTTCCATTGGCTTTCCCCACCATTGCAGGAGCAGGAACAATTTCCACCCTCATCTCGCTTCGCGCCGAATATGAAGCCATCAATATTGTCATTGCTATTCTCTTGAATATGCCCATCATTTACATGGTACTTCGATTAACAAATCCAATTGAACGTATTTTAGGTCCTAACGGACTAGCTATCTTGGAAAAAATGTTTGGAATTATACTTTTTGCCATAGCACTTAAACTTTTCACCAAGAATATTGGTTATTTATTTCCACACTAATATTTCGTTTATGAAAAAAATATTTCACCTCGGCTCGTGCAGTACTAACCAAAGAATTCTGAAAGAACTTGAACCTTTCACAACCACATTTGAATTCAAAGACATCAAGCAAGAAAAAATAACTGCCAAAGAATTGGACGAAATGAAAAAACGCGCTGGCAGCTATGAAGCACTATTTAGTCGAGTGGCGTTGAAGTATCGTTCTCTCGGACTCAACAATATGGAGCTAACCGAAGACGACTATAAAAAATACATTTTAGAGGAGTATACTTTTCTGAAAAGGCCAGTTATAGTCAATGGCAAAGATATTTTCATTGGGAATGCGAAATCCAATGTAGCAGCTGCGCTAACTTCTCTCTCTAATCAATAAATGTCAAGTCAACAGCGATTAGCTCACCTCGCACTTTTCGCTGTTGCCTTAATCTATAGCGCCAATTATTTGGTGGCAAAATGGGTAATGCCTCATCCCATTTCAGCAAATGCGTTTATTGTTTTGCGTGTAGCCGGTGCTTCTATTTTATTTTGGCTTCTTCTTGGCAAAAAAATAGGTTTGCCCGAGAGAAAAGATTTGCTCCTGTTGGCATTCTGCGGCCTAACAGGTGTAGCGACCAACCAACTCTTCTTCTTCAATGGTCTGGCATTAACCACTCCTGTGAATGCCTCTATTATCATGACCACAAATCCAATCTTAGTAGGCATTCTTTTTTATTTCGGTATGAAACGAATTCCATCATGGAAAACCTTTGTTGGTATTGCCATGGGAACACTTGGTGCTATTGGTATTCTCTTGCTACGCCCCAATCAAGAACAATCTTCTTCTCATTTTTTCGGGGACATATTCATTTTAATTAATTCATTGAGTTATGGAATTTACTTAACCACAGTACCACGCCTCATGAAGAAATATTCGCCATTGTTTGTGATTACCTGGGTTTTCACCTTTGGGCTTTTGTTTGTTCTTCCTTTCGGATGGTCTGAATTGAATACCATTCCGTGGAGAGAACTTACTTCTCTTCATTTGTTCAGCCTGACATTCATTATTGTAGCAGTTACATTTCTCACCTATCTCTTCAATATTTTTGCATTAAAACATGTAAATCCAACCATCACAAGTGCATATATATATTTGCAACCCTTATTGGCTGGAATTTTTGCATACCTATTTGCAGGAATAGGAAATCAAGATCATACTGCAAGCATCACATGGACAAAAATCATATTCGCCCTTTTAATTTTCTTAGGAGTTTATCTTGTAAGTAAAGAAAAATCTAGAAACTAAGCTCTATGCCGAAAGAAGGCATAATTGGAAGTTGATCTGCACGTTTAGCTGTAACACGATCAATGTAAAATACATTGGCTCTGTTATATGCATTTGTAACTCCAAGGTTGTATTCCATTGAGGCCTTTTCCCATTTTTGAGTTTTACGAATGTTCAAATCCAATCTGTGATACCAAGGCAGCCTTCCCGTATTCAGTTCAGCAAATTGAATTCCCAATTCAGGCGAATTCGTATAGATGTAATCGGTTGAAATTCCACCAGGCAGTGTTGGGGGCTCATAAAATCCCTGAGTCTGCGTAAAGGGAAGTCCACTTCCCAAATTCCATCTTGCACTAACTTCCCAAGTTCTATCTTTTCCAAAAGCATGCGAAGCAACGAAATTTACGTTGTGTCTTCTATCGAAAACAGGATCATACCAGCGCAAACCGTCCCATCTGTCCACATTCATAATAGAATAGACCATATTCACTGTAGAAAACTTGGTGCTGTATTTCAACACAATATCACATCCAACTGCAAAGCCACTTTCAAGTATGAAATCTTCTCTTAACACCTCTGGCTTATCGTTGTTTTCTGCATCGTCAGGAAAGATCTTATTTCTATTTGTATTGGTTACCTGCTTGAAATTGCGGTAATAGCCTTCCACGTTCAAATTCCATTCTTCCGTAAGATCAAACTCGAATCCACCCACAAGATGCGATGCCTTCTGAAGTGAACTCTTCACATCAACTTCTTCACCGTTGGGTACGGTGAATGTACTTTGTATGTCATCTGGACTTGCTAAGAATCCATAGAATAAGTTCACCACATCACGATCCGAATTGGTTGCCATTAAATTCTGAGAGTACAGCCCCGTGGCCAATTTCAATCGCAAACGATTGGTTGCTTTGTATTTAATTCCTAAACGAGGCTCTGGTGATGTAACAGCTAAACTGCTGTAGTATTGAAGACGAAAACCAGGTTCTATGATAAGTTTTTTTCTGTTGATCTTGTAGGAAATAAAAGCATTGAGCTCTGTGGTGTTCTGATCTAAATTAACCTTCACACCCAAAGGGTTAAAGGTGTTATAGTAAGTGGAAAAACCTAAAACTTCAACTCCATATTTTACAGCATCTTTACCAATGGAGTAGTTAAAATCCAATCCGAAATTAAATGACTGAATACCACTACTACGATCTGCAACCGTAGCTTCTTGAAGCGTTACGTCATATTTACTCCAAGCAAAAATACCATTAATGAGTACAGATGAAGATGTTGGTGCTACCACGAAATTACTACCAAACCCAATGTTCTTCCAATTCAAATTCGACAATGCCTGGTATTTAGTAACCGCATCATCAAAAGAAAAACCAAACACATTGAAACTGCTTCCGTTCGAACCCGAAAACGAAAGTTTACCGTACAAATCTGTGTAGTTAAATGGAAGACCATCACCGTTGTTTACATATGGATATAGCGCTTTCGAACTTCGATCTAAATAACTATTCTTCGCACTTAGAATGTATGAAATACCACTTCCATTCTTGCCCATCTTTTTCAACGGCCCTTCAATTTGAACTTTCGATCCAAATGGATTGAATCCAATTTTCCCATCCATTGACTTCTTATTTCCATCACGTGTGCGGATATCCATAACCGAAGAAATTCTTCCTCCGAATTGAGCTCCAAATCCACCGGTGTAAATATCTGCCCCAGAGATAATATCTGTGTCAAATACAGAGAACAAACCAATGCTGTGAAACGGATTGTATACAATCATTCCATCTAAAAGAACTTTATTCTGAATAGGACTTCCGCCACGCACAAACACCTGACCTCCTTGGTCACCGGTTGAAACAAAACCAGGAAGAGTTGTGAGCACTTGAACAATATCTTTCTGCCCACCGAAAGAAGGCACTATCTTAAAATCTTTCGGACGTAGGGTTTCAACGGAAATATTAACATTATTCACCTGTTGTTCTTTGTCCCCTGTAACTTCAACTTGCCCCAATTGAAAATCTCTTTTGGTCAAGGTCAAATTCTTGGTCACCACTTGTCCAGCTTTCACCTCTACCTCTTCCTTGAATTCGTTGAAATTTATATTTCTTGCAACAAGGGTGTACTTCCCTGGTTTCAATTTGGTTAAACTGAAATAGCCTTTTTCATCGGTGTTCATTCCAATATCTGTCCCCTCAAGACCAACAAGTATCATACTGAGCCCCTCCCCTTTTTCGGCATCCTTTACAAAACCTTTAATTGTACCGTCTTGTGCAAAAACAGATTGACAAACTAAGACGAGAAGGATAAATAAACTTTTTTTCATTCTTTCAAAAATCAATGCGCACGAAGGTAATTCATATCTCTACAAATTGACTAAAATTTGGCGCAATTCAGAAAAGGAATTACTTTAGGCATTGTATTTGAAAATTACAGATCTAAATCAACAACATGAAAAATCTGCTTGCCTTATTCTTGCTACTAGGAACACTTAGTTTAAACGCTCAAAACAAAGACTACAGCGACCTCCTCTCTCTCTTTGTAGACGAAAAATTTGAAAAATGTTTGCGAAAAGCTGAAGACTACACTCTCTCAGATAAAACAAAAGCAGCTCCACTACCATATTTGTTTATGAGTAGATGCTTTTTTGAAATGAGCAAACGAGATGAATTCAAAGAGACATACCCCAAAGCCAATTCAGATTGTTTCAAATACATTTCAAAATATGCTCAAATGGCCAAGAAAAAGCCAGACGAAGCAAGAATGGAAGAGTTTCAAGATTACCTGAACGAATTGAGAAAATTTGGTATTTCAGAAGCCGAAGACCGCATTGGGAAGGGGAAAGTTTCGAACGCCAAATTTTATTTTGATGCTATGGCAGATATTGACCCAAAAGACGTAGGTGCATTAATCATGTACGCCTATTGTTTAGAATTCGCAAAAGACAAAAAATCCGCACTTTCTTTTGACAAAGCAAAGGAGCTTTTAACAAAGGGTGAGGCTTCAACTGATCAGGAAGTTCAGAAAGATTTCTTAAAATACGCGCTTATTTTTTACAGCACCAAACTTTCAGAAAAAGGAAGCAATGATGCTGCTTTGGAATGGATGAATCTTGGCGATTCCTATTTCAAAGGAGACGCTGAATACAAAGCAGCAAAATCACTTATCGGTGGTTAAGAAATAAAATCGAATTCGAAAAAGTCTTCCTTTTGGAAGACTTTTTTATTTCTTTAGTTTTTTCATCTGCTTTACCCACCATTTCCCATCACTGACAGAACCATAATTGATCAATTGCCCGCCAAACCCCCTAAAAAACCGTTCAACGTTGGGCATCATAGAACCTTCAAAATCAAAGTATGTTGCTCCAATGGCCTCAGCCAGCTCTATGCAAAACATTAAGCCGTTAGCAGAAGCGGCGTTATCTTTTTTCTCATTTACTGCCGCGAAATAATACATGACCCCTTCAAAGATTCCACAAACAGCTAGGTAACGCCCATTCTTTTCTGAAATACAATAAAATGGCGTAGAGCTGAGTGTTCCTATCATCTCTTCAAAACCCTTAGCCCCTTTTATTCCATACTGATTCAACCCTGCATTAAAGACATTCCATTGCTCTGAAGTAAATGGACGACTCTCAAATTCATAGGATTCTTTTCGTGACAAGACATTCTTCAGTTTACCGCTCATTTGGTCCCGCCAAGATGATTTTAAGTCAATGCGATATGTATACTTCATTGCAGGATGTATACCTTCCCAAATAAATGGTTGAAAATCATTCCAATCTGGAGGAAAATCAAACTTCCAATAGGCATACTTAGATTCTCTCAACCCTTTGATTAAAGCTTGCAATACCTCTTTACGCTTGGTAATTTGACCACTCCGTTTTAACACCGTATTCTCTGAATACACTCCAATAGTTGGCATCAACGGTGGAGTAATTACTTGTTTTCCCCACCATGAATTTGTAGACCATACAAGAAAAGCAGCTATCAATTGACCTCCATCCTCTTCCACTCGAAAAATGCGCCACTCTCCATTTTTTGAGTTACCCAACAACCAAACCTCATGAAATAACCCCTGAGTCGAATAATCTATCAATGAAGAAACAGCAATGTCTTTAAATTTCATGTATTCGATTTTGAAAATAATTTTTCCATTTTTCTTTTTCCAAGCTCCATGAATTTTCCTTTCTGAATTTCTCAAACCCAGAAATAAACTCAGACTTCGAACGAGAACAAATCTCTTTCACAGCAATTTGAATACCCTCGCGCGTCCAATCAGATACTACTGCGCCAACTTTATACTCACTAACCAAGTTTGTACAGTCAATTAAATCATTGGTTAAAATAGGAATTTCCGACAGTACCGTTTCAAAAAATTTATTCGGCAAACAATAAGCATAACTCAGACATAAAGGTTCTACTGAGTTAATTCCACAATCTGCGCTTCCCGTGTACCTTCCAATTTCCTTTCCCGGAACCATGGGATGGAAAAACAATTTATCACTGAATTCCGCTCTAACCTCAATAGACTCGGCTAACTTTCCTCCACCCATAATCACCAAAACATATTCATTCGTAGGAAAATCTTCAAATGCACTCATTAACAACTCAAGTCCTCGTCCTTGCATTAGCGCTCCTTGATAAAGACATACTTTTTGTGAAGCATTTAAATTGAATTTATCATGAAATACACGCTCAGATTTTATTGGAACAACCTCTGGAATATTACGTATCAGGGCTACTTCATCTAACCCATATGATTTTTGATACCAGGATTGAATAGACGGACTAACTGTGACTACCATTTTTGCACGATGAATGTATTTTGATTCCAACCACCGCACAAATTTCTTATTCCATTTCCCTTTGCCCATGCGTTCCGATTCTAACTCGTGACAATCATAAATCAACCTCAATTGTCCGTTATACATTTTTGCAATTAGACCAATAAGAAATGCCTCAACATCATTGCAAATCAAAACATCGGCTTTTCTAATTTGCCAACTTGCGCGCAGTATGAATTCAAAGAAATGAATTGCGCCAATGAAGGCGTTCCAACGAGGAATAAAATGAAAAAATGGACGAATGCGTTTCACTGAATACTCCCTGAAATCTTCATGATAGGCCAAACCATTTTTATGCAATGCAAGAATTTGAACGTCATGATCCAATTCAAACAAAGCCGAAGCCATGCGTGCAACACGGTTATCATTAACAAAAGTTGTATGAACCAATGAGATGATCTTCATGATTCATGCAATTTATTCTGAACCACATATTTTTCTACTCTCCAAGAAATGACAACCAAATTCAAAGCGAAATAAATTACCTTTGAAAGTGCAAAAAATTTCAAAGCCTCAATTTGGTTCAACCCCAGTGAATGTGCCACATAAATAGCTGCAACAGCCAGTATGAAATGTAAAGCATCAAGCAATGTTCCAAGACGTTGCATTTGTATTCGATAGGTAATAAAGGCTATGGAAGAAGATACAAAATTCAATGCAAACCAACCGCTTAGCCATTGAAGGTAAATCAATGATTCATTCCATTGTTCGCCGAATACGAAACCCATTGTATTCTGGGGAATTAACCAAATCAACAACACAAGTATAAAACCAAAAGTAAGAAATCGAAAGAGTACCTTGTAATACAATTTCTTTAACTCCACTGCGTCTTCGATTTCACTGATTCTCTGAAAAAAAACTTGGCTATAAGAATTGCTGATAACATTAAGTGGTGCTTGAACAATTCTTCTGCAAAGAGCCATCATTGCAACTCCAACTGGGCCATAATAAATTACAAAAATTCCAACGTGTGCCCATTGAGCAATTCGATTTAAAACACTTCCCCAAATACTAAACAGCGGATAATCTCTATGATTCTTTGCTTGTCGCTTTAACTCGTTTCGATCCAGACCACTCAATCCTTTCACTTCATCTTTTAGAAATTTGCCCAAAGAAAAAATAGCTGCGAATAGATTTCCAATTAAATTGGACCATGTTAATCCGAATACACCCCAATTCAATAGACCTACGCCAATCTTAACTGGTTCTGCTCCAACAGCAGAAATTACTTTAGCAGTAGCGGCCACCTTATAATTCTTTTTTCTCGAAAACCAATAATTCAAAGCGTTGGCTACGGCCGTAAAAAACAATACTGGACCCAATGACCACAACATTAATTTTAAACTTGGCGAACCCATAGCGCTTGCAATTGAACTACTAAACACAATTGAAATCACTCCGAAAAAGGCACTCATCACCAATGCAATTAGTAATGAAAGACCAAGAATATGTCGTGCAGTTTCGTCATCACGTGGATGCATGATTGCAAACTCATACTTTCCAGTAACCAAAACAGAAAGTACGGTAACTAGCATAAGAAATTGCTCCAGAGCAGTAAAGTCTTCAGGAGTAAATAGTCTAAAAACGAACGGCGATAACAAAAACACCAAACCTTGACCAATGACCGTTCCGGCCATTAAAGTAAAGACGTGCTTCAGGTAGGCATTCGTTTGAAATATTTTCATCAATTCTTCTGTGCAGCAGAATAAATTCGTTCTATGATTTCAACCACCTTTAGACCCTCCATAGCATTGGTTGTAATCTGTCCCTTTCCGTTCAAAGCATCAACCACGTTTTGAATGACATAAATGTGATTCGCCGCACTACCCTTATAAGCTCCATAGTCATTTGCCGGGTTTCCCGGTGCCAATTCGGGCATGGTATAATTTTCAATTTCACAGTACGCTACTTCATTCATGTATTGACCGCCAATTTTCACAGTACCCTTTTCAGCAACAATGGTTAAACTGCTTTCATAGTTCACGTGATTCACTGCGGTGGAAAAATTGATCGAGCCCATTCCTCCTTTCACAAAATCAAAAAGTACAATTCCTGAATCTTCGAACTCTGTTGAATGCTGGTGTTTAAAATCGCGAAGCCTTGCTTGTATGTTGGTAATGTCACCGAACAACCAAAACATAATATCTATGAAGTGACTGAATTGTGTGAATAACGTGCCACCATCCAAAGCCTTCACGCCCTTCCAACCTCCTGGCTTGTAATATCTATCATCTCTGTTCCAGAATAAATCCACATTGACCATATATATTTCTCCAAGAACGTTATCCTCTAAAACAGATTTTATCCATTCACTCGGCGGACTATATCTATTCTGCATGACACAGAACACCTGTTTGTTTGCTTTTAATGATTCAAATACAATCTCTTCGCAATCTGCCTTGCTCAATGCCATTGGCTTCTCCACAACTACATGTTTCCCATTTCGTAGGGCAAGCAAACTATGTTCTGCATGCAGACCGTTCGGGGTACAAACACAAATAACATCTAAATTCTCTTCTTGCATCATCTTCAATGGATCATGATAGAATGAAACTTCATATGACACATCACATGCTTCTTTTGACCGAACATCGCACATAGCAACCAACTCGGCCCCTTCCTGACGCATAACCATTTCAGCATGTCTTTTACCAATGTGTCCGCATCCTATGACTCCAAATCGAATTTTATTCATGTTTCAAAAATACGGATGATATGCGATTATTCGCGACCTGACTTGTTGGAAATAATTAATCCAACATTCAAAAGAATACTCCAGGGATTTTCCTTTTGCTCGTAATAATTCGCACTCAAACTAATGGGACCTATGGGAGAATGAAAAACCAGTGCTGCACTTCCCAAAGTAAAGGTTCTCTTGGTCTCAAAGAATCCCACATCACCATTGGGTTTTTGAACCACATTTTGAAAAGGTCTAAAACCATATAAATCCATTCGGAAATCGAGCGATTTACCTATATGAACAATAGGTGAAACACCAACTGCTAAAAACTTTGGGGCCCGCAATTGAGGCAAGAAATAAGTGGCCAATTCAGGAAACGCATTCAAGGTTGGACAATTGATTAACGTTGCCGTATAGTTTTGAAATTTAGGAGTATTGGTATAAACACCTTCAATGTGAGCACCAAAAGTAAATCTCTTCTCATGAATGAAATAATTATCATAAGTGGCCCGGAGGGAATACCATTGTCGGTCATTTGTTATTGTATCTCTATTTAAAGAAGTTGTTCCAGGTATAGTATATTCCACTCCTTGAGAGAACTTACATGCCAATTTCAATCGCGTTCCCGCACTTGCATATTGGGGTTTATTCAATGTATTTCGCTCATAGACCAATCTCGCCATTCCTGCATCAAGTTCAGTCATGTCGGCAGTATCAACACTCAAAAAATTTCTGGATTGGTAGTATTTGTCGTATTGATAAGCATAAAGCGCATCCAACGAAAGTTTCCCATAGGTTCCAACTGGCATAGATAGAGTTGCCTCTGCGGTGCGTTCATTCAATAAAATGAATGAAGGTTTAACATCCTCGAAAAAAGCTGAAACACTTTTATAAAAATCCCATCTGTTTTGAGTAAAAGTCAGAGCAGTTTGAATGGGCAAATTTTTAATTTTTAATCGACCCTGAGCGCGAACCATCACCGATCCATAAAATCGACCAAAATAGGAGTTTGCGTCAAGTAAGATCGGAATTTTTCCAAAGTTATGATATCGCAATCCTATGTATCCCGCCGAAATGGCTCTACTTGCGTAGTTCCCACCAAATGACACAAACAAATCTTTTTCTCGAGTCATTTTTAATTTCATATCGAAGTTCTGCCTTTTCGCATTATACTTCAAGGTTGGATAAATAGACTTCACCTCCCCTTCCTTGAGAATTCTGAAATAATTCTCTTTCAGTCCATCAATTGAAATTGTTGAATTCTTTTTACCCATCAAATCTTGTGAAACTCGGCCATCGCGTTTACCTAAACCTATGACTTCAATATTACCAATTTCAAATTGCGGCAATCTTGAACGAAATTCCATTCGTTTCGCCTGAATTTCTTGACTTGAAACGCGTCGCCCAATGGCCGATTGAATTTCTTCCATTTGATTCATTGCAGCTGCATATCCAGCATCTATTGAAAGATCAACCTGTTCAAAATCAAAAGTAGAAACGTTTGAAACATTGGGTTTAACCACTATAATTTCTTTACATGGCAACGCTACTTTTTTCTCCGTTACAATTAAAGCCTCAAGTTGAGAAACCAAATCATTTTCCTTGGGTTCTGGAGCTCCATCGGAAACATCACAACCCAGTATGATATCGGGTAAAAACTCATTATACAAAACATCAATGGGGAAATTGTTATAGATTCCACCATCATAGAGCAACCTTCCATCTACCCGAATGGGTGGTATGAAGAATGGGTAGGTTGCCGATGCACGAATTGCCTCGTTCAAATTGCCATTTCTGAAGATGTATTCCTTTTGACTTGACACATCGGCTGCTACCGATCTGAATGGAACAAACAAAGAATCGAAATTGTAATTTGCTGCGGCATTCGCCTGGCCCAATGTTCTCATGTGATTCCAATCCATGTAACTGGGATCAATAAGATTTGTTGGCAGGGCATTACTCCAATTGTCACCTCCGCTATATTTCAAATTAACCATGGAAGGCTGAGCTGATTGCTCTAGGTAAAAAAAACGCAGATCTTTCGGCCAATTGCCCTCTGACACTTCCTGAAACTCATCTGTACGCGACAACGAATCCATTTCTGCAGTGGAATAACCCGCTGCATAGTAGGAAGCCACAATAGCCCCCATACTGGTACCCACAATGTAATCAATTGGAATATGCTGTTCTTCAAGTGCCTTCAAGAAACCAACATGTGCCATGGCCGTTGCTCCACCTCCGCTCAAAACAACTCCCACACGCTGACCATGTGAAAGAACAACACACACGAATAGCAATACCGTGAGGGCAAAATGCTTGCGTTTCATGAGACAAAGTTGCTTAAAAAAGATAAGGGTTCAAGCAATACTGAGAAAAAAAAGTCAAATTATTAAAAAGTACATCCTTCCAAGATTGCACAACATCAATTCTTTAAGCATGTTCGTTTCATGATTCGTAAATTTGAATTATGAAATCTCTGCAACGAAGCAAAACCATCAACATATTACTCTATTCGATGGCTGCCTATTTGCTATTTCAATTGCTTTGGTGGGGTGTTCAATTATATCAATTGCATGAAAGATTAATTTCATTAGAACAACATTCCACGCAGAAAGAATTGCTTCTCAATAAGAAACTAGCAATGATTGTGGGCGAGGGAATTGTATTTCTTCTGTTTTTAGGAATTGCATTTTGGTGGATTAGAAAAAATGTTTGGCGTGATTTGAAGTTCGCACAAAAAGAAAAAAATTTCATGCAGGCAATCACGCATGAATTAAAAACACCCATTGCAGCAATTCGAATAAACGCTCAAACCATAAGAGATCGAGAATTAAATCCGCAACAACGTGAACAACTCCTTCAGTTCATTCTTGATGAATCAAATAGACAGGAATTACTTATTGAAAACATTTTACTCTCCACCCAATTCGAAAATAAAGCCTACCAGAAAAACTTCAGCAACACCGATCTAGTCTCTATCCTGAATACTTCAATTCAACGAATTCAACTCCTATATCCTGAAGCTCGTATTGCATTTAATATTACAACAACACCATCAAATACTCACGTATTAGGCAATTCAGAACTTCTTCAAATGGCCTTTTTTAATCTCATAGAGAACGGAATTAAATATTCACTTCCATTGCATTCCAATCCAAGTATAGACATTTGTTTGACTGCTACAAATTCAAAAATTGAGATTGAAATTAAAGACGTTGGAATTGGAATCTCATCTTTAGAAGTAAATCATATTTTCAAAAAATTCTATCGCATAGGCGACGAAAACACCCGCAAAACCAAAGGCTCTGGCCTAGGACTATATATTGTCAAGTCTATTTTAGACTTACATCAAGCAAAAATTAACGTATCAAGTTCAATTGGCGAGGGAGCTACCTTCGCCATAACATTTTTAAATCATGACTAAAGTTGGATTAATCATATTGGATGGTTGGGGAATTGGCAAAGAAGATAAGTCAAACGCCATTCTAAATGCAAAAACTCCTTTCACACAAGAATTATACACCCAGGCTGCTCACGCCACGTTGCGAACAGATGGTGAGTTTGTGGGCCTTCCAGAGGGACAAATGGGAAACAGTGAAGTTGGACACATGAATATTGGAGCGGGCCGGGTCGTTTACCAAGATTTAGTCAAAATTCATTTGAGTATTCGCAACCGAGAGCTACACGAAAATGCGGAACTTCAACTAGCCCTTCAATACGCAAAAAAAGAAAATAAAAATGTACATTTTATTGGACTAGTTTCTGACGGCGGTGTTCACTCGCATATCAATCACTTGAAAGCACTCATTGATATCACGGAAGAGCAACAACTCACCAACGTATTTATTCATGCCATAACAGACGGACGTGATTGTGATCCCAAAAGCGGCAGAAACTTCATAGAAGAGATAGAAAATCATTGCGCAGATAAACACGCTAAAATAGCTAGTGTTATCGGGCGCTATTATGCCATGGATCGCGACAAGAGATGGGAGCGAGTAAAAAAAGCCTATGATTTATACGTTGTCGGCTCCGAAAACGAATTCGCTTCTGCGAGTTCTGCCGTAGCGCACTCATACACCCAAGGCATTACAGACGAATTTATAGCGCCTGCAAAAATCACGGGTAACTTCATGCAGATCGGTGAAGGAGATGTTGTTGTCTGTTTCAACTTCAGAACAGATAGATGCAGAGAAATTACCATGGCTCTAAACCAGCAAGATTTCCCCGAATACAGCATGAAAAAACTGCCGTTGTATTATGTGACAATGACCAAATATGACGAATCATTTCAAAATGTGCATGTTCTATTTGAAAAAGACAATTTAACGAATACTTTGGGTGAAACCTTGGCTCTGGCCAATAAAACACAATTAAGAATAGCCGAAACGGAAAAATATCCGCACGTAACTTTCTTTTTTAATGGAGGAAGAGAAGAGCCATTTTCAGGTGAAAGTAGAATCATGGTTCCTTCACCTAAGGTAGCTACGTATGACCTTCAGCCAGAAATGAGTGCTCATGAAATTGCATCTTCATGCATTGATTTCATCAAAACCCAAACTCCTGATTTTTTCTGTTTGAATTTCGCAAACCCGGACATGGTCGGACACACCGGTGTATACGAGGCCATTGTTAAGGCCATTGAGACTACTGACGCATGTTTAAAGCGTGTGGCGGAGATTGCCACAGAATTAGGATATTCATTAATTGTTATCGCTGATCATGGCAATGCCGATTGTGCTATTAATGAGGATGGATCTCCGAATACGGCACATACAACGAATCCCGTACCTGTTTGGATATTGGATAAACGCATAACACATATAAAGGAAGGAAAACTAGCTGATGTAGCACCAACTGTTTTAGAACTCATGGGAATAGAAAAACCCCAATCCATGACTGGGGTTTCTTTACTCAATTAAGCGATTCGATTTCTTACTTGCGCATGACGTGAACGTATCCATCACGGCTTACTCCGTCACTGCGCATCAATATCCAATAGTAAACACCATCTTCAAGGTCTTCTGCCTTCCATGGATTTGCATTATCATAATTGCTAGATTCATAAACCAAAGTTCCCCAACGGTTGTATACTTCAACCTTTGAATTTGGGAAACTTTCAATTCCCTCTACAATAAAGGCTTCGTTCAAACCATCATTGTTGATGATCATGATGTTCGGTTCTTTAGTATCACACACCACAACTATGAATGGAATAACAGCAGACTGGTTACAAGCATCTGTTATGGTTACATCAACAACTTCGTTTGTAGTTCCTGTAATGATGTTTGTTAACGGATCCAATATTAATGTTGAAGAAGTAATGTAAGTATAGGGCTGTAGTCCTCCCTGCACTAAAACTTCCGATGGATCGAAAGCACATAAATCTTGTGGACCAGCAAATGAAATTGGCGCTGGTTCAGAAATAACAAAGCTATCTGTTTGTGTTCCCTGACAATAATCGGTCACTGTGTAGGTGTATGTTCCTGCAGACCCTTGTGCGAAGTTTTGAATTGGTCCATTTTGATTGTTACTCCACGAATAGGTGTATGGTCCATAACCACCTGAAGCAAGAATGTTCACTGTATTGGATGTACCAGGGCAAATAAGAAAGTCGTCAGTTTGTGGAACAGCCATTCCTTGATAATCGAGCAAATCTACTTGCGTTGAAACACTCACAGAGTCGCACATTCCATCACACATGAATTGACCTGAAATAATGATGGTTTCAGTTGGTTCAACTTCATTGTCTGGAAGCGGAATAATGTCAATAGAAGTTGTTTGTCCTACAATAATTTGCGTCACTCCATTGGTGGTATAATCAACTCCGTAGGTTGCCGTGCCACCAAAAATAAGTTGAATGGTATCTCCTGGTTCAAGACAGCTTGGCATTGTAAAATTCACTTGACCATTTACGCAACCTTCGAGAATTGAATTTGGAGGCAAATTTGGAGCTGGGTTCACTACAACACTAGAAACACCAGCATCATTCGTTCCAGTAGTAAAAGACCCGGCCTCAATTATCACGTCTGATTTTAGAGCTTGGTCAGAACCATTTGCAATAGCCAAACGAATATGATATGTCTCACCACACACCAGATCATACGATGCAGTAATCTTTGTAGTGAATCCGTTCAATTGAATTGGAGCAGTAGCTTGTCCTTGATTGTCTGTGTAATATGCTGTATTCAGCACATTGTTTACCGAAGAAATGGTAATTGGAAGCGGTGGTGCCGATTCTGGCACAATGGCAATGTTTACTGCTCCTCCAGGAAATGCTGCTGGCGCAGCATAAGGGCCTGTAATACCAGGACCACTCAAGAAAAATGCAAATACATCATTATAGGTTGTATTTACCCATGTCAAGTACTCATCAGAACCGAAAATATAATTGAATTGAAGAGAGTCTCCAATTGCCACAAAATCAAATTCAAGTGACGCAATGTTATTCACAGAACTCACAGAAAAACCCTGACCAATTAGGGGCGGAACTGAATTTGCCACATTCAACAAATCAGGATCACCACTGATATTGGGTGTTATTCCGGCTCCAAAATAATTTGGAACCACATCTTGAGCATCCGAGCAGCCAATTACAATACCTTGACCGATTTGAAAATTCGTTCCCGCCATACCCGTCATTTCACCCAATTGGGTGCTAATTCCATTGAATGTAGCGTTGCTGAATTGAACACCTGGACCCAATAAAGTCTGAACAGCTTGATTCGCTGTAACGTAGGTAACAACAGGTTGAGAAATCCCTGCAATTGCAATTGTGCAGAGTACAATAAGTAAACTAATTCTCTTCATAAATATCTTGGTTCTTGATTAGGATGACGCCAACCTTCTATAAAAAGTTGCCTTCCGCTCAAAGATACAATTTAAACCCGCTTGCATCAATTATATTTGCAACTCAAACTCAGAAAATGACAATCAAAGCCATCCTTTCATTACCCGCATTTGACTCCCAGACCACCATTGAAGGTTGGGTGCGTACCTTTAGAAATGAACAATTTATCGCAGTCAATGATGGCTCTTGTATTTCCAACTTACAAATTGTTGTGGATGCAAACAGCTTAACCGAATCGGATAGCAAACGTATACACACAGGCACAAGTCTTCGCGTAACAGGAGTGCTCAAGCCCAGTTTGGGCAAAGGACAGGTAGTTGAACTTATTGCGGAAAAAGTGGAAATTCTAGGTGAATGCAACCCAAATGAGTTTCCTATTCAAATGAAAAAGCACTCTTTGGACTTTCTGAGAGAAAAAGCCCATTTAAGATTCAGAACGTCAACTTTTAGCGCAGTATTCCGCCTTCGCCACCTACTAAGCTTCGCCATACATGATTATTTCCATAAAAACGGATTTGTGAACATTCACAGTCCCATTATCACCGGAAGTGACGCAGAAGGTGCAGGTGAAATGTTCACTGTTTCGAATTTCGATTTAGAGAACCCACCGCGCAACGAAGATGGAAGTATCAATTATCAAGAAGATTTCTTCGGGAAGCATGCCCACTTAACAGTTAGCGGACAACTTGAAGCAGAATTAGCTGCATTGGCCCTAGGTAAGGTATACACTTTTGGCCCAACGTTTCGAGCAGAAAACTCGAACACAAGCAGACACCTCGCGGAGTTTTGGATGATAGAACCGGAAGTAGCATTCAATGATTTGAATGACAACATGGACTTAGCTGAAGATTTCTTAAAACACTGCATTCGCTTTGCCCTTGAAAACGGAAGAGAAGACCTTGAATTTTTACAAGAAAGAGAAGCAACTGAAGATAAACAAAAACCAACTGAAGAGCGTCAATCATCGCCTCTGATTGAACGGTTAGAGTTCGTAGTCAACAATACATTTGAACGCATTACCTACACGGAGGCAATAGATATACTGCTCAATTCAAATCATTACAAAAAGAAAAAATTCAAGTATCCCATTGAATGGGGAATTGACCTTCAAAGTGAACATGAACGCTATTTAGTAGAAAAGCACTTCCAAAAACCTGTCATTCTCACCAATTACCCTGCAGCTATCAAGGCCTTTTATATGCGCATGAATGACGACCAAAAGACCGTTGCAGCCATGGATATTCTTGTACCAGGAATTGGTGAAATTATAGGAGGTAGCCAGCGTGAAGAACGTTATGATCGCTTACTAGAAAAATGCAAGCAATTCAATATTCCTGAAGAAAGTATGTGGTGGTATCTAGAAACACGCAAGTTTGGAACGTGTCAACATGCTGGATTTGGATTGGGATTCGAAAGACTGGTGATGTATGTTACCGGAATGACCAACATTCGTGATGTCATACCTTTCCCACGCACTCCCAAGAATGCCGAATTCTAATTATTTCTGTATTAATGCAGTTACAACCTGTGTACCGCCTTGTGCATCCATGACGGTCCAAATGGGTCGAATAGCTCCATTGTGCGCGCTTATGTTGTTATAATCACCCAAGAAATAATACGCATTTGGTGTGAACGAAACTTCACTTATTCGCTCGTCACTCCATGTTTTTCCACCATCTGTGCTTGTTGAGAGATAAACATCTGTTTTAGCATCAACGTAATTTCTTCTGTCGTAATAGACCACATACAAATATCCTGTTACTTGATCTACTGCTATCCAAGGGAAAAACTGTTCACGACCGCCGGTATCTTGATTCACCTTCACAGGTTCACTCCATGTTTCACCCTCATCACTGGAAGCAGAGACATAGACATTGACATCATTCGTTCTCGAATCACTCCAACACAAATACAAATTACCTGCATGTTTTGATTTTCCAATGTCAGACACCAAAACAGGCATACCATTCGCACGGTATACTCCTAAAATTTCTTGATTCCAACCTCCTGGAATTTGTTGAATAACCCTTGACTTCTTCAACCATGTTCTTCCGTTATCGAGAGACTTATTAAAATAAATATTCTCTTGGTGGGCCCATGCAACATAAACTTGATTCATTAGACCTGCTGCGGGCACAGCACCTTCAGTTGTTTCATCGTCATCCATACAACCGCCCATGACATCGCTAAGCAATATTGGTTTAGTGAAACACTCACCTTCTCGATTGCCTGCAGAAAAGAGTATTTTAGAATGATCTCTAGGAGATTTACTCTCATAGGCATCAAATTCCGTCCATGTTACATAAACAAATTGCCCATCTCGTGATGTACACGCCCATTGTTTATCTTGGTCCTTCGGAGGGTTTGTACCAATTGCACACCCATCTGTAAATTGAATTGGCTCCGATTCTTTCGAAGGTAAAATGCGCTGTATGACAATGGACTCTAGTAACCTTTTCCCTTTCCAACCTTGATGACTAGGATCACCTAA
>CAYSEX010000021.1:26932-35728 GCA_964430305.1 uncultured Chryseobacterium sp. | reverse complement strand
ATGTATTAAAACCTTTTTGTATAAAGTACAATTTCTCTAAATTAGCAAAAAACTAGATCATGAAAAAAACTCTATTCTTATTCTTTTCGATTTTCTCTTTGAGCGCAATTGCTCAAGTTGATGTTACCTTTCAAGTAG
Organism: uncultured Chryseobacterium sp.; assembly: GCA_964430305.1. GTDB lineage: Bacteria > Bacteroidota > Bacteroidia > Flavobacteriales_D > Sanyastnellaceae > CAIZGX01. Next base: position 35,590 of record CAYSEX010000021.1, on the reverse strand, counting down.
ACATGAACGGCGTAACCGGATTCACAACTCCTGAAGTGAACGGAACGTTTAATAACTGGTGCGGAAGCTGCGCTCCAATGGCAGATGCCGATGGTGATGGTGTTTGGGCACTAACAATTGCTTTAATGCCTGGTCCATATGAGTATAAATTTTCACATGACAACTGGGGTGGTCAAGAAAATCTAACTTCAGGTTCTTCATGTACAATCACCACCGGAATCTATACCAATAGAACAATTACTGTTAGCTCTCCTACAATATTATCACCTGTTTGTTGGGAATCTTGCGCAGCATGTGCTGCACCAATTTCCGGCTGTACGAATCCAATTGCAGACAATTACAACCCTAGCGCCACAATTGAAGACGGTAGCTGCATCATTTCAGGATGCACCGATATGACAGCTTCCAATTATAATGCGAATGCGAATACTGATGATGGCACATGTTTATTTCCAGGTTGTACAGATCCATTGGCAACGAATTTCAATGCCAATGCGAATGTAAATGACGGCACATGTCTTTTTGAAGGTTGCACCAATCCGAGCGCATCAAATTTCAACGCACAAGCTAATATTGACAACGGAACATGCTTGTTCAATACTACCTTCAATGTAGATATGTCTTGCGCTAATGTTAACTTTCAGAATGTATACGTTACAGGCCCATGGTGTGGATGGTGCGGCGCCGAAACCTATAATGTTTTGGCAGATGCCGATGGCAATGGCGTTTTTTCCTTAACCCTTCCCTTTGCATCGGGCACAATTGAGTATAAATACATGGTTGATAATTGGGCTTCTCAAGAAAACCTCATTGATGACATGCAAAATGGTGCTTCTTGTGCACCCGTTACAGACTACGCAACATATGCCAATAGACAAGGTGCAATTGGAAACACATTCAATGACACATACGGCCAATGTGCACTATGTGGAACACCAATTCTAGGTTGTACAGATGTAAATGCCGTGAATTATGACTCATTCGCAAATACCGATAATGGTAACTGCTTGTATTTAACAGCATTCAATGTAGATATGACTTGTGCGGATGTGAACTTCACCAATGTATATGTAACTGGCCCTTGGTGCGGTTGGTGTGGTGCTGAGGTATATAACCTACTGAGTGATGGTGATGGTGATGGAATTTATAGCGGAAGTGTTCAACTTGCAGCTGGAAATATAGAATACAAATACATGGTAGACGGTTGGGCATATCAAGAAAATTTAATTGATGATGCTCAAGCAGGAGCATCTTGTGCCCCTATTACTGACTTTGCAACCTATGCAAACAGACAAGGTATTATTGGAAGCACCTTTAATGACACATACGGCCAATGCTCAGCATGCGGAACTGTTCAGCCCGACACTTGCGATTTATTTACGCAAAATTTTGATAATAACACTGCTTTGAACGGATGGACACCATTGGCAGATGCTACTCTTCCTGAAGCAAGTCTTTCTTGGGATGCAACGGGCGCCATGAGAATAAGTGGAACCAATACCTCACCCGCCATTGGAAAAGCATACATATTCGAATACCTGAACAACACATTGAATTACAACGGAAACAATTCAATTGAATTGGCATTTGATGTGAAGGCCGAAACTTCGCTTACTGGCACTGCCTTGCATTTACAGACAGAGTTCCCTGGAACAGGAGTAACCAATACATTCGATATTCAAAATGCTGGAATCAATACCAACACTTGGACCCACTACTCGTTCATCTTCAATAACGTTGGTGCAGCAACCCTTTTCCGCATGCATTTCAACATGGCTGCAGGAGCCTTCGTTGGTGCTGGTGGAACATTACTCATTGACAACATTGAATTGAATTGTTACAATCCAGCGGTTGTTCCCGGCTGCACAGATCCAACTGCAACCAACTATAACGCTGCTGCCACAGAAGATGACGGCTCGTGTACCTATGCAGTAACCTACAACGTTACTTTCCAAGTTGACATGCAAAACGTAACTGGCTTCACAACTCCAGAGGTGAATGGTAATTTCAACGGTTGGTGTGGAGGCTGTGCTCCTATGACAGATACAAACGGTGACAACATTTGGGAAATTACAATACCTCTTTCAGCAGGTAATTACGAATACAAATTTGCTTACGACACGTGGTCAGGTCAAGAAACTTTATTGGAAGGCAGCTCATGTACTGTTACTAATTTTGGCTACACCAATCGTTCGTTGGTAGTGAATTCAGACGTTACACTTCCAGTAGTTTGTTGGTCTAGCTGCTCCGATTGTGGAAGTACCGCCATTCCTGTAAACGTAACTTTCAAAGTTGACATGTCACAATACACAGGAACCTTTACTACACCAGAAGTGAATGGAACTTTCAACGGATGGTGTGGCAACTGCAATCCGCTCACAGATTTAAACGGAGACAATGTTTGGGAAACTACAATTACCCTTCTACCTGGAAACTATGAATACAAGTTTTCACACGATGCTTGGACAGGGCAAGAAGAACTTGTTCCTGGTATGTCATGTACCATTACTACAAATGGATATACCAACAGAGCCCTAACACTATCTTCAGATACCACCTTACAAACGGTATGTTGGGCAAGTTGCAATGCTTGCGATACAGCAACTGAAAACAACTTCTATTTTTATTCCAGTGGGAAATGTGAAAATTGGATCATTTCCGTGAATATGTATGTGAATGGTATCATTAGCGGCTCTGTACTTTTTGATAATGGTTTAGAGACAGACACCGTAGAAACCAATTCGGGATTACCAATTGGCGGATACATCAACACCTTGAACAATTCAACCTTTACATTGGAAATTTTAGCTGAAGATATTTTCGGAAATATTATGACCTTATACGGTAATGTGGCCAACGGAATGGTTACTTCTAATGAATTCCCTGCAGTTCCCTTCCCAATAACAGCTAACAATCCCATAACTCTTGATTGCGGCGCTGTAGGAGAATTGGAAACTCCAGTATCCGTCTTCCCTAATCCAACCAACGGCATCTTGAATGTCATCTCTGAAATGGCCCTGCCAATCAATTATACTGTATTGGATCTGAGTGGAAGAATTATTCAAAGCGGAATTTCAAATCAGAAAACGTTTAATTTATCGCTTGAAAACAATGCGGAGGGAATCTACCAGCTTCAACTTCAAAATAACAGTGAATTGAAGTCGGTAAAAATTGCAATTGAAAAATGATAAAAAAAACAATATCCATTTTGATTCTTGGGCTAGGAGCTATCCTAGCTCAAGGTCAAGCTTGGCAACTGATTTGGGCCGATGAATTTGACGGTAATTCAATCAATGCCAGTAACTGGACTCACGAAATTGGCACCGGTTTCAACGGTTGGGGAAACAATGAATTGCAATCATACACCAATTCAGCGAGTAACAGCAGCGTATCAAACGGTTCGCTCAAAATCAATGCCCTCGAACAACCCATAGGCCAAAGTGATTATTCATCGGCACGAATCATTTCGAAAAACAAATTTTCATTTCAATATGGGAAAATTGAGGCGAGAATTAAGATGCCTTTGGGACAAGGCCTCTGGCCAGCCTTCTGGATGCTTGGACAAAATATTGATGCTGTAAGTTGGCCTCAGTGTGGGGAAATTGATGTTGTTGAACACGTCAATAATAGTCCAGAAATTAATGGAACCATGCATTGGGATGCAGGTGGACATGCATATTGGGGCGGTTCAACCCCTTGTGACGCTAGTCAATTTCACACCTACAGTGTCATATGGGATGAAACTGCTATTCGCTGGTATCTAGATGATGTTGAGTATCACAGTGCCAATATTGAAAATAACGTCAATAGCACAGAAGAATTTCACCAAGATTTTTTCTTAATCATGAATGTTGCTGTTGGCGGTAATTGGCCAGGCTCGCCAAATGCTAGCACGGTTTTCCCTGCAACCATGGAAGTTGATTATATTCGAGTTTATCAAGAAGCAGGCGCCGTGCACAACGTTACTTTTCAAGTAGACATGTCTAACGTTACAGATAACTTTTCCATTCCTGAAGTAAATGGCACATTCAACAATTGGTGCGGCAATTGCGCCCCTATGAGTGACTCCAATGGTGACAATATTTGGGAAATTACCATTCCCCTGAACACCGGATCGTATGAATACAAGTTTTCATACGACAGTTGGACCGGACAAGAGAACCTCCTGGCGGGGTCTCCATGTACCACAACTAATTTTGGATACACCAACAGAACCTTGTATGCCAATTCAGATGTTACACTCCCTCCTGTTTGTTTCGGAAGTTGTACGAATTGTCAAGAAACCATTTTCCCAGTAGATGTTACTTTTCAACTTGACATGACCGATTTTGTTGGCACCTACTCCACTCCTGAAGTAAATGGCACATTCAACAACTGGTGTGGGAACTGCAATGCTATGACCGATGACAATGGAGATGAAATCTGGGAAACCACAGTATCTCTTCTTCCTGGAACTTATGAATATAAATTTTCAACAGATAATTGGACCAATGCTGAAACACTGTCTCCCGGCAGCAGCTGTACAATTACAAACGGTGAATTTACCAACCGCGTGGTTAACCTGAATGAGAATATGGTCCTTGACACCGTTTGCTGGCAAAGTTGTAATGCATGTCCACCAAATATTTCTGTATTTGAAATTTCGAATGAATCTTCTCTTTTCCCGAATCCAGCCACTGGTTCTTTCGTTCAAATAATGTCCGATGCTTCTTCAAAGCAATTTGAAATACGCGATGCTTCGGGTCGATTAATCGTGCAGCAGGTCATCATGGGAGAAATAAGCAACATAGACATTTCCAAATTCCCAAAAGGTGTATATTGCGTTCGTATTTCCGATGCCACGCGCATTGAAACCAAAACCTTAATCATTCAATAATTATTCAATGAAACAAGCTCCTAAAGGTGCCTTTGCAACATTAGTCGTAATCTTCTTTTTTTGGGGATTCGTTGCAGCAAGTAATGATATTCTTATACCTGTATTCAAAGATGCTCTCAAGCTCAGTCAACTTGAATCGCAATTGATATCATTTGCCTTTTACGTGGCGTACACCGTGGGATCACTTCTATACTTTTTAATTTCCTTTATTCTAAAGAAAGACATTTTGAATACATTAGGGTACCGAAATGGACTGGCGCTTGGATTAATCATTTCTGCATTAGGAACCTTACTTTTTATTCCTGCATCCAATTCATCATCATTCATACTCCTCATCTCAGGACTATTCACAGTTGGTCTCGGCTTTTCACTTCAACAAATTGCCGCAAATCCACTGGCCATTCAAATGGGTGACCCATCGAAAGGCAATATGCGTTTAAGTCTAGCAGGAGGAATAAATAATGTGGGTACAACCATTGGACCTGTCATTGTGAGCTTTGCCATTTTTGGTGCATTGGGAAGCGAAAAGTCTAGTCTGAATTTAGAATCTGTTCAAATTCCATATCTCGTTCTTGGAGCGGCTTTTATTTTAGCAGCCGTATTTTTTAAATTTAGTTCTGTGCCTGATCGTATAGCCTCAGAAAACGCATCAAGCGAAGGATCAAGTATTTCGCAAACGCTGAAGTATCCGCAATTGTGGATGGGCATGATTGCCATATTTGTGTACGTTGGTGTTGAAGTTTCAACGGCTAGTAACCTCCCAGAATTTATGAAACAAAAACTGAATACTCCCAAAGAGGCAGTTGCTCCTTTTGTTTCTCTTTTCTGGGCGAGTCTTATGATTGGCCGATGGACTTCAGCTGCGGGCGCTTTCAACATCAGTGAATCTGCTAAGACAAGATTAAGTCTGCTACTTCCGTTTGTTGCCTTTTCAATTTTTGCATTGGTCAACCTCATTGCAGGACATGACGTAACCCAATTCTATCCTTATTTATTTTTAGTGATTCTCTTGAGTGCGGCAGATGCAATCACAGGTGGACACCCCGTTAAACAATTGCTCACATATTCCATACTTGGAATAGGTGCGTTGATAACAGGAATTTTCGCTGAAGGAATGATAAGTGTGTACAGTTTTATTGGTGTTGGCTTATTCTGTAGTACTCTTTGGCCATGCATTTTCACCTTGGGTATTGCCGGATTGGGTGATAAAACCAATACGGGATCTAGCCTGTTGGTAATGATGATTATGGGCGGTGGTTTTATTTCAGTTCTTCAAGGATATTTGGCAGACAATCATTTGGGAATTCAGCACTCGTATTGGGTTGGAGTCGCCTGCTTCGCTTACCTTGCTTTTTATGCGTATCGTGTTGGTGGTATTTTGAAAAAACAAAATATCTCTCTCGAAGCTGCATCAGGCGGCGGACATTAATGATTTCAATCATCTTTACAAGAATTATTAAATTATTTTGATTAAAAATTTTTTGATTAAGGTTCTTGACCTCTATCTTGCATGAACTGAAAATTGTTTAGGTTCATGCATGTATTCTATATCCTAGCTCAACGCAAATCTTTGGTTGCCGGAGCGTCGCTCGTTTTACTTGTCTCCTTGATGGGAATTTCATGGTCTGACACCCCCACTCCAGTGCCATATCATTCGAAGGAAGACATGGAAAAAATGATGAATGGTACCACCCTTCCCGTTGGTGACAATTCATTTTTTACGGGTTCAGGAAGATGCGGTGGATGTCATGGCGATGACCCTGTAGACTTTGCAAATATTACTCAAGAAGGTGAAGATGTAAGTCCAGCAACCAATTGGAGAGCCACCATGATGGCGAACAGTGCCAAAGACCCGTTCTGGAGAGCTAAAATTGAACACGAAATATTAGTCAACCCGAGTCACGCTCAAGACCTAATAAATAAATGTACATCTTGTCACGCTCCGGTGGGAAAATATACCAATCAGTTGCTGAATGGTAACCCGAATTATTCGCTTCTTGAATTAGATAACGACTCCCTTGCAAGAGATGGTGTTAACTGCGGTGCTTGTCACCAACAAAAAATGGAAGGTTTGGGATCCCATTTCAGTGGAGAACTCTTCTATCATAGAGATACCATTTATGGCCCTTATGTTTCTGAAGAACAGCAAACCCCCATATTTGAAGCGGCTATGCAAAGTTTTGTGGGTTACTTACCTCTCGGAAATCATAAAGTTTCTCAATCTGAATTTTGTGCTGGCTGCCACTCTTTAGAAACACATACAGCCGACTTAGATGGAAATTTAACCGGTCAAAAATTCATTGAACAAGCTACCTACCATGAGTGGCTCAACTCATCATATAATGACACCCCCGGACTACAACAGGAATGTCAAGGTTGTCATATGCCAAGACTTCAAGAAGATATTGTACTCGCTTCAGGTTATTCTTTTTTACCAGGAAGACCCAACTATGGCCAGCACATCTTAGTTGGTGGCAATACATTCATGCTAGGAATGCTAAAAAATAACGCTGCAACATTAGGAGTTACCGCTACCGAAGAGCACTTCAACACTGTTATTCAACGCACATTATACCAACTTCAGAATGAAACTGCCCTTGTAGCCCTTACTGAAAATGGAGTAGAAAATGACACTGCGAAATATACCGTGAAGTTGACAAACTTAGCTGGACATAAATTCCCAAGCGGATACCCATCACGAAGAGCCTATGTTGAATTTATTGCAACAGATGACGCCGGCAATGAAGTTTTCCATTCAGGTAAAATGAATTCGGACTTTACCCTAGCAAATGAAGATGATGTTGAGCCTCATTATGATCTAATTACTTCAGATCAACAAGTTCAAATTTATGAAATGATTATGGCTGACGTAAACGGAAACCGAACGACCGTTCTAGAGCGTGCTGCCGATTATCTCAAAGACAACAGATTAACACCGCACGGTTTCAGCACCTCACATGTAGCATATGATACCACGCTTATTGTTGGAGCTGCCTTAACAGATCCGAACTTCAATCATTTCCCTGATGGGCAAGAAGGAAGCGGAACAGATGAAATAAGATTTCACATTCCACTTAATGGATTTTCAGGAAACCTACACGTAACTGCCCGGTTCATGTATCAAACCGTTCCTCCAAAGTATTTAACTGAAATGTTCGGATTCCTCGAAAACGCGCGTATTGCAGCTTTCAAATCCATGTATGATACAGAAGGGGCATTCCCTGTGCAAGTGGGTGCGCAATCTCTCACTACCTCTATCATTGGAATTGCAGAACAGCCCATTCCTTGGTTTTTACTTTATCCAAATCCTACTGCTGACGGTTGGGTCACGCTAAGTGCGAATGGAGAATCTATCGAAGAATTGAGTATCTACACCATGAGTGGACAATTCGTAGAGCGCGTTTCCGTATCTGCCCCCATTTCAAGAATTCAACTTCCAGAACAATCTGGAGTTTATTTGATTGAAATTACAACGCAATCGGGCAAGCAACAATTGCAGCGTATAATCAGAGAATAAATATGCTGATTCGTGCCATTGATTCGCAAGATGTTCAAGCATGTCTTGATATCTACGCCCCGTTTGTTACGAATGCTGCAGTTTCATTTGAATTGGAAGTTCCATCCCTAAGTGAATTTCAACAACGGGTCAAGCACATTACCCACAAATACCCTTGGTTGGTTGCAACTGAAAATAATGAAGTATTGGGATACGCCTATGCCTCAAGCTACAGGGACCGACTTGCATACCAATGGAATGTTGAGGTCTCTGTGTACGTTCACCC